>CALLVY010000532.1 GCA_938015925.1 uncultured Saprospiraceae bacterium | reverse complement strand
TTTAGATCCACCGATCTCATGCCATTTTCTCAATGGAACTTCTACAAAAAAAGTAGACATCTGCTCTGCTCCAAATTTTCTTTTAAGTCGAAATATTACTTCAATATCAAAAAGCCATTTTGAAATAAAAGGCTCTGAGAACGCAATCGGAATACAGGCTTTTGTAAAAAGCTTCAAACCGCATTGAGTATCGTAAATAGGGAGTTTTAAGGAAGTTCCTGCGAAGGTAGCAAATATCCGACCTATTAAATGTCTGGAAGTTGAACGCTGAATATCATTGCCCAATATTTTTACTCGACTTCCCCAGACGCCTTTCTTTTCAGGGCTAGAAACCAAAGCCTCTAATAATCGGGGAATCTCTGAAAGCGGCATGGCCAAATCGGCATCCATAAAACCAATGATCTCATATTGCTCTGCAATCGAAACCGCTGCCTGGCGAATCGCTTCTGCTTTTCCTACGTTTTTTTGTAAATCCAAGATGGAAGCCTTGGTCGAAAGGGGAGTCCTTAGTTGCTTTAAAACCTCAATGGTTTTATCGCTACTGCCATCATTGACAAATAAGAAATGAAAATCATTCGCACTAATGAAATCTAGAAATGATTGGACATCAAGTCTTTCTGCCTCATTATAACAGGGTACGATGATTACGGTATTTGATGGCATTAATTGTTCAGCAATTGGTTGTAAGTAATTCCCGGAAATTTAGCTCGGCAGAGCCTTTTGAAACGTCAGTTCAGCGAAGCGAAGCTCCTTGGCCGATTTGGGCGTCCTTTAAAGGAATCAATAATTCTAATATTATTTACTAGCTAACTTGGCTTGAGCTACTTCCGAATTGTATCCGATAAAAGTCCAGTCCCCGTTTATTTTTTCACAAGTATAATTCTTCATCTGCATCATATTGCATACATAACTTTCCTCTGGGAAAAAATGAATATGAAGATCAAACGTATAATGGTAATATCTCTGGCAAGGTACGGTAACAATTATTTTATTCTTTGTAATCCGTTTTAACTCAGAAACCGCCTTATCCAAATCCGGGATATGCTCCAGCGTATGACTAACTATGACAACGTCAAAAGAATGATCTGCATAAGTCAGCTTTTCAATATTTTCCTTCGAATAGCTAACCCCTTCCAGTTTGGGATAATCAATCAAATCACAACCATAAAGATTGCTAAAGCCTTCTTTCTTTAAAAGGTCTAAAAAATAACCGCGACCACATCCAACATCAAGGATTTTTTGGTTTTTGTCATCTCCTAATTGATCTATGATGTACTGAATACTTTGATGACTCAAATCGGTTGGTCGGTCATGAGATAAGGAATGCTTTTCGCCATATAATTCCTCGTACTCTTGCTCTCCAATTTTGTGCATTTCAGATTTGAATTCCATCATCTTCCGCACATTTTTTCCTTTGTACCAGATATGAAAAAGGGGGTACATTAGATATTTATTGTCTCGGATTATAGGAGGCAAGCATTCATCCATAAAAAAACGAATCCTATTCGTTAAACTTCTCTTCATGTAACTTATAAATCTTAATGGTTTGATTTCAATAGCGTTTATTCTAAACCATTTAGAATAAACTTTAATAAAGTGCTCTTATTTCATACGGAAACTAAACATTAAAGTTTTAGCTAATATTGCAAATATAATGCAAAGATAGGACAGTATTTTGCTCAAGGAAATAAATGTAATCAAAATAGCCGAAAGTCGCGAAAATATGGACGCAGAGCCTAGGGAAACTCCGCAGGATCAAGGGTTTAGGCTTTTCTCAAAAAAACCTAAATACCTGCTATAAGAACCTAAAATTTGAAAGTTGATTTGTTAACAATGTATTTAGTCTTGGAGCGTCCTTTCCTTTACGGAATTCCGTTTTTATCTGAGGCCCCGCTCAAAGTTGTACTTCAGATGAAAATTCACCTTTCCAAATTTTATCAATTTCATTATCTTTGCCCCCGATGAAAGATAAATTGCAAGAACTCAATGATAAAAAGGCGAAAGCCCACCTCGGCGGAGGAACAACTCGAATAGATAAGCAGCACGCCAAAGGGAAATTGACCGCACGTGAAAGAATCCATTTTTTGTTGGATAAAGGCTCTTTTGAAGAAATCGGTATGTTTGTTATCCATAGAAGTACGGACTTTGGTATGGAGAAAAAACAATACTATGGGGATGGTGTAATCACCGGTTATGGAACGGTCAATGGCCGATTGGTCTATGTCTTTGCACAAGACTTTACGGTCTTTGGAGGTTCTCTTTCCGAAACGCATGCAGAGAAAATCTGTAAGATCATGGATCATGCCCTAAAAAATGGCGCACCATTGATTGGACTCAACGATTCGGGAGGAGCGCGTATTCAGGAAGGAGTCAAAAGTCTTGGCGGTTATGCTGATATTTTTTATAAAAATGTCCGTGCTTCCGGCGTCATTCCACAGATCTCAGCGATCATGGGACCTTGTGCTGGTGGAGCGGTTTATTCTCCCGCAATGACGGATTTTACGCTGATGGTAGAAGATACTTCCTATATGTTTGTCACTGGTCCCAATGTGGTAAAGACGGTAACGAATGAAGAGGTTACCGCAGAAGAGTTGGGCGGAGCTTCTGCTCACTCGACCAAATCTGGGGTCACCCATTTTACGGCAGCGAATGACCTGATTTGTATCGAAAAGATCAAACAGTTGCTGAGCTATCTTCCGCAAAACTGTGAAGATAAAGCTCCAAAATTGGATTTTACTCCAGGCAATGAAGTACGCGAACAATTGATGGACATCATTCCGGAGAATGCCAGTCAGCCTTATGATATGCGAGAGGTGATCAATGGCATCATGGATGAAGATTCCTTTATGGAAGTACATCCCGATTTTGCAGAAAATATTGTGATTGGTTTTGCTCGGATAGGAGGAAGAAGTGTTGGAGTAGTGGCGAATCAACCTTATTACTTAGCAGGTGTCTTGGATGTCAATAGTTCGAGAAAAGGCGCGCGTTTTGTGCGGACTTGTGATTGCTTTAATATTCCTTTATTGGTTTTGGTGGATGTCCCTGGATTTCTACCAGGAACGGATCAAGAGTGGAATGGGATCATTGTCAATGGTGCTAAATTATTGTATGCTTTTAGTGAAGCTACAGTACCGAGAGTTACCTTGATTACCCGAAAAGCTTATGGCGGTGCTTATGATGTAATGAATTCCAAGCACATTGGTGCGGATATGAATTTTGCCTGGCCTTCTGCCGAAATTGCGGTAATGGGAGCAAAAGGAGCCAGTGAAATTATCTTTAAATCTGAAATCAGAGCTGCCGAAGATGGCGCTGCGATATTGGCAGAAAAGGAAGCAGAGTATGCTGAAAAATTTGCCCATCCTTATCGGGCAGCAGCGAGAGGTTTTATAGATGAAATCATCGAACCGCGCGATAGTAGAGCTAAGCTGATCAAAGCTTTTGCGATGTTGGAAAATAAGGTGGATGTATTGCCGAAAAAGAAACATGGTAATATTCCGCTCTAATTAGAAGATTGTAATTAATAAAAAAGGGAAGCTTGGTATTTTGAGCTTCCCTTTTTTATTTTTAAATACGATAGTGGCGAAAAAATTACTCCTGATGATAAATCTTACGACTCACCAATTGCCCATCTATTTTTATAGCCACAAAATAAATCCCACTCCCCAAATCAGATAAATCCATCTGCGTCTGACGATCTCCGGAAGCGACCCTTTGCTGCTTAATGTTTTGTCCCAAACTATTGAAGAGTGTCAAATACTCCGCCTTAGAAAGGGCTTCGCCAAAGTCTGCCAAAAGTAAATTGGTACTAGCATCGGTATAAATCTGTACTTGATTTTCCGAAACCTGCCAGAGACCAGAAACGATACAGTATACCGGATCCATCGCAGCCTGATTGGCACAGATAGGATGGGTTTGATCCAGCACGATAAAGCTTTTTGCCGCAAGGCTATCGCCCTCAAATGGCCCCAGTCGAATCGGTAAATTCTCGTATTGGAAAATACCATAGTTATTTCCGTTTCCTAAGATTTGAAAACCCAGGAATCCTGGATTGCGATATTCTAAATCGAGGGATACATAATACTGACCATCTTCCTCACAATTTTCTGGCGTTAAAATAACTTCTGAAATAAAACAATCATCATTACAAATCAAGGCTTCATAAGTAAGGCTTAGACAACAACTGGGATCGTTTTGGTGGCAAATGCTAATTTCATCGACCTCAAAACCACTTCCAATAAAAGAAGGAATCCGCAGCGAATCCAGGCTATAGGCAAACGTTCCTAAATGTTGTCCAACAGAAAAGACATCAAAACTATCGGTTAAAGCATAGCCGGATTGATTGATGATTAGATCCAAAATATAAGTACCATCCAGATTACAATCTACGGCATTGGCCAAAATTTGATCGAGGTGACAAGTCTCTGTACTATCACAAACCACTTCGGTATAAAAAGCAGCGATACAACAATTGGGATCTACCTGATCACAAATTTCGATGCTCCCGGAAGCATTTCCCGTAAGGGGAAAATCAAATAAAGTCAAAGGTAAAGCGGAGTAGGGATGAATGCCTAAATCGACGCCATTGGCTTTTAATTGAAAACCTTGATTTCCGGTATCGTGGGTCGTAAAATTAATATAGAAACTCATACTGGTGTCGGAAGTACATTGGATAGGATCGGCTACGATATTGCTAAAGTAACAACTGTCCTGGGTCGGATTGCAATTGACAAAACCCATTGTTGTAAAGCAACTGCAATTGGGATTTTCCAAATCACTCACGACAAATTCCCAATCCGTCATTCCATCACCAATAAAAGGACCAAAAGTATAATAGGCTTGCCCATAATCGAAAGTGCCATAGTCGGTCCCGTTTCCGGAAACGGAAAAACCGGAAGCTCCAGGATCGCTTGCTGTGAAATATAGATCGATATAAAACTGATTGGAAATACAAATTTGAGGAATGGCTTCCACTTCGCTGATGACGCAGGAATCATTCGCTACGGTTTCGGTTTTAAAACAAATATTATCAATCGCAAATTCACCACCGCCGACATAGAAAGAATCAATCGGACCATTTAACCAAACGGTCCCTCCGGTGTAGGATAAACCGCTGGTATCCACTTCCAATGTTACTCCTGGAGCGATAGCTGAATTCATGTTGTATAAGGAAGGAGCAATAACTACTGGCGTACCATTTACCGAAAGGTTATTATTGCCGCCATTATCGATATAATCAAAACTAACTTCGATGACTTGTTCGCTGAGTTCTGTAAAATCAAAGAGGGTAGAAATACCCGTACTATTTATAAAACTTCCATTGGCCTTTGTAAAAGTGCCATTGAAAGGATCAATGCCGATATTGATGGAATTATGGCTAATGGGATTGCTTCCCGCACTTGGAGTGTAAGGAGCAAGGCCAATGTTTACACCATATTCTTCTGTGAAATAGCTTCCAACAGGATAAGCATTATTGGCTCCAAAGTCGCCAACAAGAGAATCGAGACCAATGCATTGGCCGAAACTTGGTGATAATAGATAGGAGGCCGAAAGTCCAAATAGGACAAAAAGGGTAAAAAGCTTTTTCATTATTTCGTTTTATGAATCTTTGAATGGGGAAGGGGGCGTATCTTTTATACGAAGGGGAAGAATTATGGAATTAAAGTAAATTTAGGGCAAAAATTAAACCAGATACAGTTGAAATGTAATTGTAATTTGAGCGTAAAAGCCTGATTGTTAGTTGTTTATGGTTTTTTGTACTAAGTGTTAATGTTAATGAAATCCTATTTTTTTGCCTGATTGTCATTTTTTATCGGAATCTTAGTGACCGTAAAGCGTTAACTTGGTCTTTAAATAGAACAACCTTATTTCCATACCGAATAGTAGTTTGTAAAATTTAGAACTACTTAAATGAAAATTATAAAAATGATTCAAATGAAAAAGTTATTATTCATTCTTCCATTAGCGTTTTTGTCTACTTTCCTTTTTGCTCAAGTTCAACATGGCCCTGCTATGATGAGTAAAGGCAACAATGAAGCATTAAACTTGCCTTTGAAAAAAACAAATAAAAAAGAAGTAGAAGCAGCTTGGACAAAATATATCAAAGAGTATAAAGGCAAAACTAAGAAAGATAAAAAGACCGGTGAAATCTTTTCGGATAATGCCAAGATCACGGATATGACGGGGAATACCGTTGATGTTTATTCTAAAGTGATGGAAAGAAATGAAGATACGGAACTATTGGTTTGGTTTGATTTGGGAGGTGCCTACTTGAGTAGTGCTACACATCCTGACGCTTATGCAATTGCGGTAAAGATGTTGGAAGACTTTGAGTTAACGGTATCAACTGCTGCTTTGGAAGAGCAAATCGACGACCAGGAAGGAGTGATTAAAAAAATGAACAATGATTTGGATGCTTTGAAAAAAGACCAAACGGATGCAGAAGCTGCGATTGAAAAATACGAACAAAAAATCGTAGAAGCAAAGCAAAAAATCGAAGAAGCGATTGCTGCTCAGAAAGTAAAAGCGGATGAAATCGTTGGACAAAAAGATGTATTGAATAAACTACAAACTAAATTGAATTCCGTAAAGTAGTTTAGACTAAATTCTAATAGAAAAAATTGATTTTAGGCTTCCCTTTTGGGAAGCCTTTTTTTGTTGCCTTTCTTTTGATAATTTTCAATTCGTGTAGTCGTTCACCATTCATAAACATTGAAGTCGCGTAGCCTGAGCATTCCCAATTCTCAAACAAATGGATCAAAATTTTGGCGTCTGCCAAGTTGTTTCTATTTTTAGAGGAAGAATTTTTAAGATAGAAGATGATAGAGACTAGGATTAAACTCTCAATCCTCTAAACAGAATTCAAAAAAACGATCTGCAAAAGCACCAAAATAAGGAATTAGCCGTACCATGATTAGGTTTTAACTATTCCTTGATCACCCTAAAAAAGACCAAAATGAAAACCCGCAAAGGCTTCGTTCTTCTAAAAAGATCCGAATTTAAAAATTGGATCATGAAGCAGACCATCAATCGGAAAGTCACGATGATCCAAAATCACCACACCTGGCTTCCAGATTATACCAATTTTGATGACAATCATTTCGATAAGGTAATCGGCATGAAAAATTTTCATGTCAATCAAAGAGGGTGGTCAGATATTGGACAACACATCACCACTTTCCCGGATGGAATGATCATCGTAGGTACCCGACCTTTCGAGCGCGCACCCGCAGGGATCAGAGGACACAATAGTGAAGCGATTTGTATTGAACACCTGGGTAATTTTGATAAGGGGAAAGATAAAATGACCGAGCAACATCGCCGTACAGTAGTGCATGTCAATTCGGTACTAAATCTAAAATTTGCTTTGGAAGCTAGTGTCGACCACAATGTCTACCACCACTGGTACGATATGTCGACACTCCAGCGAACGGGAGGCAAAGGAAATACCAAAACCTGTCCTGGATCGAATTTCTTCGGTGGCAATTCTATCGAAGATTGCAAAAAGAATTTGATTCCTTTTATCAAAAAAGACCTCAAAACTTTTCCAGAATACAAAGCGGTATTTGAAGGCGCGGAAAAAGAAAAACCGATTGGCTATGCTTTGGTCGTCAGGGCTTATTCCCTCAATGTGCGCAAAGGACCTGGAACCCGATTTCGTAAGATGGGAAAAATCAACCGAGGTACCAATGTAGATATTTACGAAAGGAAAGGTCGTTGGACCAGAATTTCTAGCGGAAAAGATCAACGTTGGGTGTCTTCTTATTACCTCCTCAAAGTATGGAAAGGCGTCGTCATTGATGAAGATCCAAAAGGCTTGAGCGTCCGAACGGGCCCTGGAAGGAAGTTTAGAAAAATCTCTGCCATTATGAAAGACACCAAGGTGACGGTTTACGAACAAGATGTCAGTGGCTGGTATAAAATTGACTTCCTGGACAAATGGTTTTCGGGTAAATATATCAAACTGATTTAAAGAGTGAATTGCATTTAGCAAGTCATTGTTTTGAAAATAGAAAGGCAGCAAGGATTATTTCCTTGCTGCCTTTTATCATTTAACATCAATGAGACCTATCCGAAAAGGAACAGGTCTCGATGATAAAATTGAGGTGTAAAAATCTTTATAGCTTAATTCGCTTTTTTTACCTTTCCAGATCCGATAACAGAAGCGTCAATTTTCGGACTTCC
>CALLVY010000531.1 GCA_938015925.1 uncultured Saprospiraceae bacterium | reverse complement strand
CCTCGACTTTAAATTGTTGACCAGCTATGGTTACGATTGCGAACATTTTTTAATAATTTTATGAGTTTGAAATTTAGGACTGCAAAGGTACTTTTTTTCTAAGAAAAATCAAAGTTCTTTGGTAAATTAATATAGAGGGGCCGCTTTTTAAATGGATTCCAGCGGCAAATGCGGTCTAAATTATTCTAAACCAAGTCTTTAAGTGCAAATTTGATTAGTATTTTTTCCTCACCTCTTCTGATTTTTACTCTGATTTTTTTACCCGGTTTTTTCCTTAAAATCGCATTGATTCTGGAAAGACTGTATAAGCGAGCTCCCAGACGATTAAAAGATATCAGTCGATCTCCTTTTCTTAGCCCTGCCAAATCTGCCGGCGAATTACTAATCACATTGTGAACCACAAAACTTTCTAAGAAATCACCATCTGCCATAAGGTTTAGACCGGATCGATCATAAGTAAAGCCTTTATTGTATTTATAAATGGGTTTGAGGTACATTTTGTTGCGGATGTAATCGATAATGATAGTGAACCTACTCAAAAGCGGGTTGCCGATCAGGCCATTTCGACTATTGAGCAAACTGGTATCGAGCGTTTCGTTGATTTCCTGAAAGGAGGTGATAAAACTATCAAAGTGAAATTCGTTGAGCTGAAGTCGATTTACTCTACCCAAAAAACCTTTAAGTTGGCCACCTAAGCCATTCCCTATATGTCCCGGAATTGCGTTACTTGGTGTTTGAAGAATACCTGTAGAATCACTATGTAGCAACAAGCCAAGGCTTGCGCCAGTATCTATTAGAAGTTTTATTGGCAAAACCTGACCATCTAGAATTTCAAGTTCACAATTCAAATAAGGCTTACCCCGGTATATCGAAATATCAAATTCTGAAAACCCTTTTCTATTTTGAATCTTAAATTGGTCTGGACGATAAAAAGTAATGATTTGCCTCTTATAATTTATTTCTAAAACAAGGTTTCGGAAAAAATTGGCTCCGATAATACCATAGATATTGAGGCCGGTAAACTCATCAAAGTGGAAATAGTCTTCTTTTAGAACAAAGATATCTTGTTTATAGGCTTCAAAGTCTTTGTGGCTAAAAGATACCCCGCGAGCCAGATAAGCAACCAATTCCGTCTTCATATCAGATCCCATAATGCGATATTCCTTAGTGTACTCTATTCCTAGAATATCGGGGATCTCCTTTTGGGTGATGATCGTATATTCCGCTCCGGTATCGAAAATAAATTTCATAGGAACCTTATTGTCGAAAACTAAATCGAGAATGATGAATCCATTTTTGAATTGAAAAGGCAATTCCACTTTCTTTCTGCTTTCTGGAATTTTAAAACCAAAAACCTGAGCCATCAAGGGCATACTTATGCCACATAAGCAAATAGCTATAGTGAGGAAGGTGCTTTTTAAAGGGCGGCAAATTTTCAAAATTCTTTTGGATTTCAATTCATTGACCATACTTCTGGAAAAAACAGATAAACTCTACTGTTGATAATACTTTTGTAAAATAGAAAAAAATACCGAATGAGGATATTGTAAGGAGGGATTCAGAATTCCTTTAACAGAAATGATGACAGTACTTCTGGAATAGTTAAGGTTTATTCCTACTATCTATTTATTTGTCTTAAGGCTTGTTAAGGATTGTTTAAAGTGCTTTGGTTCTTTTTTTTGCTCCGAAAATTGATGTTTCTTACTATTGCTTCTTTTCGACAAAAAATGAATAAAACGAATCTTACTATTTTAGGGGAGCATTTTTTTTCTTAACTTGTAGTGGAAGTCAATTTTGCTTCCTCGCTTCCTTTCCTCGATAATCTGCCGAAAAATGAAAACTAAAATCTTGGCAATCCTTCTTTGTATTTTTGGCTTAAGCTTTCCATCCTCCGGACAAGATTGCTTTACCATTGATTTTGAAGAAATTCCTGGAGGCAATCCATTCGAAGGTCTTGAAATTTCCAATCAATTTTTTTCCGAATTTGGCGTTTCCTTTATTCTTGAAGATAATGAGCAACCCATACTCGCACAGATCGGTTCGCCAGTCGGCGGGTTTAGTTCTTCTTTTGGCGAAGATACTCCCGCTCCGGGGGTAGATGTAGGACAGTTTTTTTTGACAGACGATGGAGAATTAGTGGGCTTGGATGCTACCGGTCTGATTATCAATTTTGATAAACCGCTGAGTCGGGTAGAAGGCTGTATCATTGATATTGATTTTGGAGAACAGTTTGTCTTGGAAGCCAGAGATTTAGATGACCTGGTCATTGCTTTTGATACCATCCGGTCTGGAGATCCCGGAACAGGAGATGGTCAGTTGACTTGCTGGGAATTTACAGCCAATAATTGCGAAGGCATTTCTTCTGTCAGACTTAAAGGGTTTAGAACGCAGGCCGGAGGTTTTGGATATGGTGTAGATAATATTGTAGGTTGTTTTCGAGAAGATGAAGTGGAGGTCAATTCCATTGATCCTTCTTGTGATACCAATACGGGAGTGATAGCCATCTCTGCTACTGCTACCACTGGAAACTATCTGTTCTCCATTGATGGCGGAGCTTTTCAAACAGATTCTGTATTTACCAATTTGCCACCAGGAGATTACCTCATAAGAGTACAGAATGATCTCGGTTGTGTTTTCTATGAAGAAGAAATAGAACTGATTAGTGTGGTTCCCGTTCTCTCGATAGTATCTACTCCCATCTCTTGCCATGGAAATGATGCGACCATCCAAGCTTCCGGAACCGGAGGTAATCCACCCTATGAGTATTCTATTGATGGAGTGATTTTTCAAAGCAATCCTACTTTCGAAAACTTGGATGAAGGCATTTATACCATTTATATTCAAGATGTTGTGGGCTGTAGGAGTAGTGTCCTGATAAATATTGATCCCAATGTTCCGCTATCATTGAATACTAGTGTAAGTCCGACGAGTTGTGGCGAAGAGAATGGTTTTGTTGAGGTTGTTCCTATTGGACAAACGACCTTCCAGTTCTCTATCAATGGCATTGATTTTCAAGACGAAAATAGCTTTGAAAACTTAGCTCCCGGACTTTATACCCTTACCATTATTGATGAATTTAATTGTACGGCCAGTGAAGATGTTATTATTGATCCCAGTGATTCCGTGCGTCTCGAATTCGTGGACCTGACACCTGCCTCTTGTGAAGAACTCAATGGTTCCTTAAAGGCTTTTGCCAGTGGTGGTACTGGAGAACTGAGATATCGGGTCAATGGTTTGGATGTGCAAGTGAATCCTGAGTTTACCAATCTCAGCGAAGGAATTTATGTGGTAGAGGTGATCGATGAAGCAGGATGTACGGACATGGAGGAAGTGGATTTAGAAGGATCACCTGCTTTGAGGATTGATCAAGTTTCCCGAGTCGCTACTGATTGTGGCGAATCCACTGGAAGTATTTCCATAGAGCCGAGTGGTGGCACCGGAAGAATTCGCGCTTCGATTAATGATAAAACGTTTCAACCTTTTTATGATTTTGAAAATCTACCGATTGGAGATTACATAATCCTGATCTCCGATGAGTTGGGCTGTACGCTAGATACGGTGCTGAGAGTTCCTCAGAATGAATGCCCTTTTTATATTCCCAATGCCTTTTCCCCCAATGGTGATGGCGCCAATGACCTTTTTAAAATCTATCCGCATCCAGAATTCCGAGGACAATTTCTTTCCATGAAGATTTTTGACCGCTGGGGAGAGTTTGTTTATGAAAAACAAAATTTTGATGTATACGAAGATGGTTGGGATGGTATCTTCTTAGGAAAGCCTTTCGATCCAGCAGTGTTTGTCTATGTGGTTGAATTGATTTATGAAAATGGAAAGGAAGGACAATTGGCAGGGGACGTACACCTTATTAAATAATTTGCTGCGCGATTTACTCTGAAATTAAAAACATCCTCCCGAAATCAGTCCATCGAGAACCCTTTCTACAAAGTACTGGAAGCTCTTCCGTACCAAAGGATTAAAATCCTTTTCATTATTTTTCCATTTCTTATTCATTTAATAAACTTTGTACTAATTTTACAGACGAAGCGACATTGGAAAACCTTCATTGCTTGTCAAGGCCTTGTTTTGTCTTTCAAGCAGAACTTTTCCAATGTTTCTTTCAAATAAAACCTTCACCTAATCAATAATTCTTAAATCACTTCAATGGAAACCATTTCAACGAGTTCCTCCCAAACTTCTATCTCTGATTTATGTGCTGACAATAT
This sequence comes from uncultured Saprospiraceae bacterium, assembly GCA_938015925.1. Lineage (GTDB taxonomy): Bacteria > Bacteroidota > Bacteroidia > Chitinophagales > Saprospiraceae > CALLVY01. Next base: position 22,512 of record CALLVY010000531.1, on the reverse strand, counting down.
CCGTATTCTGGCTGCCGCCATGGTAGAAAAAGCTAAATCTGGTCACCCAGGTGGCGCAATGGGCGGAGCGGATTTTATCCATATCCTCTACTCTGAGTTTATGAACTATGATCCGACGGATATGAATTGGGCTTTCCGAGATCGCTTTTTCCTAGATCCTGGGCACATGTCTGCCATGCTTTATTCTGTCCAAGCTCTTTTGGGTAATTATACCATGGACGAAATCAAAGCTTTCCGCCAATGGGGTAGTCCAACGCCTGGTCACCCAGAAGTAGATATGGATAGAGGAATTGAAAATACTTCCGGGCCATTGGGTTTAGGACACACTTTTGGAATCGGAGCGGCTATCGCCGAACGATTTTTGGCTGCTCGCTTTGGAGAAGAAGTCGCACATAAAACTTACCTCTATATTTCAGACGGAGGCGTGCAAGAAGAAATTTCTCAAGGTGCCGCTCGAATTGCCGGTTATCTGGGGCTAGGTAATGTCGTGATGTTTTACGATGCCAATGACATCCAACTATCAACGGTAGTAGATGCCGTAACGAAGGAAGATACCGCCAAAAAATACGAAGCCTGGGGCTGGCATGTGATGACCATTGATGGCAATGATCATGATTCTATTCGCAAGGCGATCAAAGCAGGAAATGCCGAAACGGGTAAGCCAAGTTTGATTATTGGAAAAGCCGTGATGGGGAAAGGAGTGGTGAAAGAAGATGGTTCGGCTTTCGAAGGCGAAGTGGAGTTACACGGTAAGCCACTCGGAAAATCCAATGCTTCTTTTGAAAAGACGATTGAGAATCTTGGAGGAAATCCTGCCGATCCTTTTGTAATATTTTCAGAAGTAAAAGAACACTACGACAATCTGTTGAGCAAAAAAACGGCAGCAGCAGCAGATCGCAAAGCCAACTTTGCCAAATGGGAAAGTGATAATGCAGCGCAAGCCAAAAAATTAAAACATTTCCTATCCGGCAATTTGCCAGACATTCCTTGGGATGATATTCCTCAAAAGGAAAACCCTGCGAGTCGCGATGCTTCCGCAGCAGTACTATCTGTTTTAGCAGATCGAGTAGAAAATATGATTGTTGCCTCTGCCGATTTATCCAATAGTGATAAAACCGATGCTTTCCTAAAGAAAACCACAGCCTTTAAATACCAAGATTTTTCTGGTGCATTTTTACAAGCTGGAGTGAGTGAGTTGACAATGTCCGCTTTATCGATCGGAATGGCTTTGCACGGAGGAGTGATTCCTGCTTGTGCGACCTTCTTCGCTTTCTCAGATTATATGAAACCAGCGATTCGGGTTTGTGCCCTTATGGAAACGCCTGTGATTTTTATCTGGACCCATGATGCTTTCCGAGTAGGAGAGGATGGCCCAACTCACCAGCCGATCGAGCAGGAAGCACAAATTCGTTTGCTAGAGCAATTGAAAAATCATTCTGGACACAATAGCTTTTTGGCGCTCCGACCTGCCGATGCTCAAGAAACAACGGTTGCTTGGAAATTGGCTTTAGAAAATAAAAATGGACCAAGTGGCTTGATTCTTTCTCGACAAGGCATCAAAGATTTGCCAGCTAATGGAAGCCGTGCAGAAGCTGCGAAAGGAGCGAGTATGGGAGCTTATATCGTAAAAGATTGTGAAGGTCAACCAGATGTGATCTTAGTAGCCAATGGCTCAGAAGTAGCGACCTTAGTAGCAGGAGAAGCGAGTTTGTCTGCGGAGCACCATCTAAAAGTAAGAATTGTGTCTGCTCCAAGTGAAGGCTTATTCCGAACCCAAAGTAAAGCTTACCAACAAGCGACCTTGCCTATAGAAGTACCCACTTTTGGTTTGACGGCTGGATTGCCAGTTGCCATGCGTGGACTAGTCGGACCCAATGGTAAAGTTTGGGGCTTAGACCATTTTGGTTATTCTGCTCCCTACACTGTTTTGGATGAAAAGTTTGGCTTTACTGCCGAAAATGTAGTAAAACAAGTAAAAGCGTATTTGGCAGATATATAATCAAAAAGCAACTTCAAGTACAAAAATTCGTATAGGATAAGCGGCTGACAGGGGGTAAATTCCGGTTAGCCGCTTGTTCATTTATACCAAGAAAACCATCATCTATGAAAAACCGATTTCTAATATTTGGGATCATCACTTGTTTCTTTGTTTTATTTACGGCTTGTGAATCTACCAATTCCAATTATCCAGCGGAGGCGAATACCGCCGATTTTATGCATCGCTCGATGAAGAATTTGACGGATGTTATCGTCAATGATATTTTTTCTCCGCCAGTTGCCAGTCGAATTTATGTTTACCCAAGTGTAGCAGCTTACGAAATAATGATCCAGGATAATCCAGATTATCAAAGCTTGGTAGGACAACTAAGAGATTTTAAAAGTGTTCCTCAACCAGAAGCTGGTCTTGAATATTGTTTTCCATTGGCGGCGGTACATGCTTTTTGTCAAACGGGAAAAGCCCTTGTTTTTGCAGAAGATAAAATGGAGGCCTTCGAAGCCGAAATAGCCAAAGAGTTTGCCGCAATGAAAATGCCACAAGCGGTTTATGATCGTTCGATTGCTTATGGCAAAACCGTGAGTAAACATATTTTGGCCTGGGCGGATACCGACAATTATAAAGAAACGCGAACCTTTCCCAAATACACCATTCCCAACGATCCGGGAAAATGGAAACCCACGCCACCAGATTACATGGATGGCATCGAACCCGCCTGGCGAGAAATGCGCTTGATGGTTTTGGATTCGGCAGGGCAGTTTGCTCCGCCACCACCGACCCCTTTTGATACCAAAAAGGGAAGTAAATTTATGGAGGAAACAATGGAGGTTTACAAGGTGGTCAAAGAAGTCAAAGAAGAAGAAAAAGCGATTGCCCAGTTTTGGGATTGTAATCCTTTTGTCTCTCATCACAAAGGACATGTGATGTTTGCGACCAAAAAAATAACCCCTGGTGGACACTGGGTAAATATTGCCAGTCTGGCAGCTAAACAAACCAATGCTGATTTGATGAAATCGGTAGAGACTTATGCGATGGTTTCTATTTCTTTATTCGAAGGTTTTATTTCTTGTTGGGATGAAAAATATCGAAGTAATTTAGTGCGTCCCGAATCAGTGATCAATACTTTTGTCGATCCAGAATGGTTGCCTGTTTTACAAACGCCACCCTTTCCCGAACACACCAGTGGGCATAGCGTGGTTAGTGGTGCCTCTGCGGTTACCTTAACCAATCTCTACGGAGAAAATTTTGCCTATGATGACAATACGGAAGTAGAATATGGATTGCCGGTACGATCTTTTAAATCTTTTCACGAAGCAGCGGAAGAAGCAGCGATTAGTCGTCTTTACGGAGGTATCCATTATCGACCAGCGATTGATCTGGGAGTAACTCAGGGACGTTCTATAGCCCAGTTGATTGCTCAGCGAGTGAAGACGAAGAAATAAATTTTCTTTTATAAACGCTTTCCAAAGCCCTATTTGCCAGTGTGTAAATAGGGTTTTGTGTGTAAAATACTGTTTAGGGGAATGTTAACTATTGATCAGAGGAATATTGATTTTGACTAAAAATCGCAAGTTGACGGGGAGGTATCGTTTTTTAATTTTCTTTTTTTGTTTGACCTCTTTTGGTGCTGTCTTACACGCTTGTTTAGTCCAATTCGATATTCGATATTTTTTATTCAATATTTTAAATGCGATTGCCCTGCTTTTAAGCCTAGATAGATGTTGGATTGAAAAAATATTTTATCTTTAATTCTGTCTCGTAAAAATCATCGTTTAAAAACCAAAGAAAAAACCAATACATGCCGCAACTCGATAAAAAACTAACGCTCTACGGACTTACGATGATTGCGGTCGGTGCTTGTATTGGATCTGGGATATTTCGTGCCCCCGGCGAGATTGTAGCAGCGGTTCCGAATGTGACCTTGGTCTTGGCGGTATGGTGCTTAGGAGGCGTAGTGGCCCTTACGGGCGCGCTGACGCTTTCCGAATTGGGTGGGATGTTTCCGAAGGCAGGTGGGGTTTATATTTACCTCAAAGAAGCTTATGGCGATCTCGTTGGTTTTTTATATGGTTGGGTGATTTTGCTGGTGATCAATACGGGAGCTTTGGCGGCTTTGGCGATTACCTTTGCGGATTATATGACCTTCTTTATTCCCTTATCCCATTACGGAAAAATAGGATTGGCAGTGGTGACCATCGCAGGACTAACAGCCATAAATATTCGGGGCGTAAGCCTCAGCCAAATCATGGCCAATACTTTTACTGGCCTAAAACTACTGGCAATCGCTGGTATTATTATCCTTGGATTTAGTTTTTACAATGCGGAAAAAGTACCACTTGACTTTTCCTTATCCTCGGCTCCAGAAGATTGGATGTCTGGGATTTTGGTTGGTTTGATTGGCGTACTTTGGTCGATGGGAGGTTGGCATCATACGTCTTATTTGGCAGGAGAAGCGATTAATGCCAAACGAACTATTCCGCGAGCGATGGTCTTGGGCGTATTGATCGTAACGGTCACTTATGTCTTGGTAAATTTGGCTTATATGATGTTACTGCCTATTCCTTTGATTGCAGGGACGGATCGGATTGCAGGAGATGCAGTAGCGACCATTATTCCTTTTGGCGGTCGATTGATGGCCTTGGTGATTGCTGTTTCTGTTTTTGGGACGATTGGAATCTATACCATGTCTGCTCCCCGAATTTATTATGCGATGGCAAAAGATGGTCTTTTCTTTAAAGGTTTGAGCAAATTACATCCGCGCTATAAGACTCCTGCTAATGCGATGTTGCTGCAAGCGGTTTGGGCGATTACCTTATTGGTTTTTTGGGGGAGTTTTGGGAAATTGATTTCTTATGTCACCTTTATGGACATTATTTTTATGACGCTAACGGGACTTAGTATTTTTATATTTCGGGTAAAGAAAAAAGAGATGGAGCGGCCGATTCGGGCTTGGGGATATCCTTTGATTCCTATTTTGTTTATTGTGATCTCAACGGTCTTTGTAGGGAATACTATTTTTGCAAAACCGCAGGAATCGATGTATGGTTTGATCGTTTTGGCCTTGGGGGTTCCGGTTTATTATTTGTTCAAAAAAAATGCAGAAAAAGAAGAAATGAAGAATATTTGATTTTTATGGTTTGTGAATAGGACAGCGCACAAACCGTATACCGCAAAACCAAAAAATAATGAAAATCAAAGGGTTTATCGACATCAACCAAAGCTTAGAAATCGTAGTTGCTCTTTTTAATAATCCTAAATATCTAAAAGAGTACCAAGATGGATTTATCCGAAAAGAATTGATTAGTGGAGAAGAAGGAGCAGTTGGTACTATTTCTAAAATGTATTACGAACAGGGTAGTGGAGAAATGGAATTGACAGAAACGATTACCCAAAATCAATTGCCTCATTCTTTTGAAGCATTCTTTCACCATGAACACATGGACAATACCATGAAGTGTCGTTTTATAGAACTCGGTGAAAAAGAAACGAGGTACGAATACGAATATGAATATGTCCGAATCAATTGGATCATGCCCAGGTTGATGGCTATTCTTTTTCCAAGTATGTTTCGCAAGCCTGTGGAAAAATGGCTGCGGCAGTTTAAGGAATTTGCGGAGCGACAATAATTGATACGATCCCCATGCTTTTTGTCGTTTTACAAGATATGAAAACTAAAAACCTATTCTTTTTTGTCCTCATTCTTGTGCTGTGCGTATTTGGTTTGAAAAAATACTGGCGAACCAATTCCCATCTGGAAGCCATTTATTTTGATTGGACTCATGACAATCCAAGTATTGATTCTCCCGCAGCACTCCAAGAAATGTTGGATCAGTTTGAGCGCAAGTCCCTTGCCGATTTACCCGATTCTTATCTTCAGAAAACAAAAATGAAAGAGGCCAAATATAGCGAGATGCTAGGGGCAATGCATTTTTATGAAATCAAGAAAAAAGATTGCTACCGAAAAATTGTCGGCGATTTTAGGATAAAAGATTTTATCGCCAAAGATCAATTTTTTAGAAATAGGACTTACACTTCTTCTACACCTCTTTACTGGGGCATTCAACCAGAGATACTCCATAAGCTAATGGAATTAAAAATAATTCTGGAAAAAAGAAAACTCAATTGGAAAGGAATAAAAATCAACTCAGGACATCGCACACCTCATCATAATGAAGCGGTCAAAGGTGCTTCGAAAAGCAGACACATTGTAGGGGAGGCCTTGGATTTGAAAATTGGAGATGTGGACAATAGCGGCTTTTATACCGAAGCAGATAAAGCAATTATCTTAGAAATCTGTGAAAAAGAATTGATCAAAGATAAAGGAGGAATAGGATTGTATCCTGGTACGAGAGTGGTGCATATCGATACTCGCGGGTATCGGGCAAGGTGGAATGATTATTAGAATGGAGGTAGTTTTTTTAGTAGTCAAAAGGATTTGATGAAAAGTGCTATTCAAAAAAAACATAAAAAAAACCCTCGTGGGGGCGAGGGTTTTGGGAGGTTATTGGGGGTTTTGTTTGGGGAAATAAAAGCCCTTTCTATCTAGAAAAAACTCTTATTGAAAATCAAAACTGTATATATATTGATTGAGGGTTGAGGGATTGAGGACTACGTCAAGATTGAGGGTACCATTCTCATATTGTAAGGCATACGATTGTTTGACGTGGTTGCCGTTTGGCCGAGCAAGAATTAGTTTTTGGCTTAAAAAATTGCCAACTTCTTCTTTTAAATTACTCATGATTTCACGAGTACTTTGCAATAGATTGTGATTGTTCTTTTGGTTTAGAAGATCTATTGTCAGTGCTAATTTGATCTTTTTTAAATTCATTTCACAGGGGATTAATGGTAAGGAATAAATCCTTTTTTTGTTTTTTCATTTGGTCCTTGAGGACATTTGCATAGATAACCTTTTAGGACTTGGATATGTTGTTTAAAGGGACTTAATAATTTGTTAAAAAAATTTAAGGAAGTCTTAAACTATTCCTATTCCTACATTCGCTTCTATTATTAAAGACGGGAATTATTGAGAAAAGGTTGGGTAGGAAAAGGAGAAAAGTCTGGTAATGCTAAGGTAGAAGAACTTAAAGTGCTTTGGTTTTAAGGCATTTCGTCTTGAGTTATGGACTTTATGTTGTAAAAAAAACTAGCAAAATAAAAATCGTTTTCTTTTTAATCCCAAATTGGATTAGAAAGAAAACGATTCAAAAAAAACAATAAAAATTGACCTTATTTCCTGTTTACTCCACGACCAACTTATGATGCTCTTTTCCAAGAGCCGTCGATATTTGTAAAATATAAGCCCCCTTTTTTTTGATGTGAATGGGAATAGATTGATCGAAAGAAGTCAATTGGTCGACCAATAGAATTCTACCCAAGAGATCATAAACCAGTATTTCAACTGCTTGATTCGATTCCCCAGAAATATAAAACAGACCATCCGCAGAAGGGTTGGGGAAAACTGAAAATGGAGTAGTGATTTCCACTTGATCGACCTCGGTCGTAATGGGAGTATTGTATTCGAAAACGCATTCTTTTAAACCCATATACTTTGGCGCCAAAGTATCGGCATAAAATTCTTTGACGCCCCAGGCGCCCCATTTGCTATAATTACCATGAGAAGAAAAATTAGCAAAAAGTCCACCGCCCGCCATCTCAAACCAATAGTCAAAATATTCACAATACAGCTCTTTCATTCTTGGGTGGCGATTGGCTTCCAGAAGCTTTTCGACAAATGCCTCATCATCATGATAAGGCCAGCCCGCGACCAAATGCTGTCCGCCTTCATAAGCGAGCATGTCCAGATTATATTGATCGGCCACGACTTTTATCGCTTCCATTTCTGGAAAAGAATTGGCTAAAGAAATACTCAAGGAATCCAAAATGTCTTCTACGCTGACGGCATCCATCTGTCCCGCATCTCCGATGGCATTGGCGACCTCTCCACCAAAGTAAGGGGCTACCGCTACGGCATCTGCTTTTATCTGAGTCGGATTGTAGAGCGGTTCGTTGAAACGTTCGATGATATAATTGGTCACCCAACTATTGGCACCAAAAGCAGGAATGATTTTTATAAAACGACTATCGTCTGCAAATTCATTTTCGAAAATTTGAAAGACATCTGCGGAGCGTTTGGCGGTATATTTCCAAGCACGAACCCAAGGATCGCCGGTATAACCTAAGGTCAGTCCGACGCTATCGGCATAAAGGTTTTGCGCAAAAATACCATTCCATACTTCATTGCTGTATTCTACATAAATCTTTAAATTAGGATCGAGCGAGCTTTCTAAAAAATTGGCGAAGGCTCTGATATAGTCATCACTTGCTTGATGAGGAATATTGATCCATGGATCTTTTTGTGTTCGATTGCATAGGTCGATGAGGTGTTCATAGGCAACACCATTGGGGAGTGTTTGGGAAAAATAATCTGGGCTATTTCGATCTTCCCATTCCACGACCGGGGAATTATTGGTATTCATCCAATCCATAAAACGGATGACTTGAAAGTCTTCTAAAAATTCCAAAAGTTCTGGTGAGAAAGGATGGTCTTGGTAAGTGTTTTCAAAACCAGGCATGATAAAGTGTAGGCCATGAACAGGATCACTGGCCTGGGATACGTTTATTTCCAAAGCGATTCCGCCAGAGTTAGGGTCTACAAAAACCATGGTGTCGACGGGGCAGGTAAAGATACCACTTGCTGCTCCCCAAAGTTGAATTTGACCGGTGCCGGAGGCAATCAAGCGGTAATTTCCACCGGGATAATTTCCTGCCAATTCATCTCCAAAGTACATCAAAGTACGAATGGCCTGTGGCGGATCAATACCATTGTCATAAGGTATTTCTAAAGGATAGCCATCCGCTCTCAATGGGATATCTACCTCACTTGACCAAGGGGCACCATTGGTATTTTCATGAGCTACCCATGCTCTAGATTGTTTAATGATGTCTACAAAGACAAATTCTTCTGACCAATCTCGCGGTCCTACTAAATTGATTCCTATGGGACGTTCGATTTGTGCACTTATTTGATAAGTGATCAAAAAAAGTAGACCAAACAATAATTTTGATTTCATGAAAGAGGATTTGATAGAATGAAGGTGTTGTGATTGGGGTTCCCGCAGATCGCGCAGATTTTTTTACGATCGTTCTTCATTTAGTTCTTACCTAGTAGGGTCTCCGGTGTTGAACTCTGCGCAATCTGCGGGACACTTTTTTTAGAGCTATTCCAATATTAAAAGGTCATTGAAGAAATAAGAACCCTGTTGTGCGGTGATCAAAAATAAACCTTTTGTAGGAAGATTTAGTTTTAGATCGAAATTGTTTTGTCCATTGATTGGAGTTTTTATGATTTCGTCTAATAGGCGGCCCGTTAAATCATAGACTTTAATTATTACTTCTTGATCACTTAAGGTTTCTGTGAGAAGCTGTACTTGCTTAGAGGAGCTTGGGTTAGGTGAAATAGAAAAGTGATTTTTAGGAGATGCGATTTTTTGATAAAGGATTTTGCTGTATTCAAATTGCCCATCCTGATCTATTTGTTTGAGTCGGTAATAGTTGTCATTTGCTCGGACGTCTAAGTGACTAAAGGAATATTCAAAAGATTCTGCTTCCGAAGTTTTGGCAGCCAGCGTTCCAATTTTTTGAAAGTCAATTCCATCTACCGCATATTCGATTTCAAATCGGTCATTATTCCACTCGGATTCTGTACTCCAGCGCAATTCAATTTCATTGGCCCCTTTTTGCTGTAAAGCAAAATCTTTAAGACTTACCGGGACCGCAACGCTTTGTACAAACACCCGACTATTGCCACTGTCATCATTAAAGTTATTGAGTGCCACCCAGATGTTATTGACGATGGCCGCATAGTTGGCTTCTACCAATGGATGTACAATATCGGGGACATCATAAGTAGTCGGAGCGACTTGATTCGTAATCGCCATTTGGGTAATCAAACTGGCTAGAAAATAAGTAGTAGCTCGACCATGAGGCGCATTATCTTCGTAAAGATCCAAAATAGGAATAGAAGACAAAGGAGCGTTGCCGAGTAAATTAGCAAGGATAGGCCCAACTGGAATCATTCTTACATTGATATCTGGACGTGCTGCCAGTAAAATGTCTTGGTAGTCGATCCACCAATCGTGGAAGTCACCTAAGGTATAAGCATTGTAATTGGCAAACTCCGCAGGTGTTGGGGGGAAAAGTTCCCCTGCAATGTATTGCGCCATGTCTGGCCAGTTTTCATAAATATAAATATCAATGCCGCTTTCCTGTTGCTCCAGCCAATTCATAATATCTAAAGTGGAAGAAACGGGCGTTTCTCCATTTCCTCCATAATAAGGTTCTGTCGGTCCTTGCCATTGGATAAAATTTCCAGCGGTAATCAGAATTTTATTGAAATCAACACTAGCAAAAGACGTAAGGTCGGAATCCCAAACCGGCGGAACGATATCATAACCCCATTGCGAAAAAGGAGGGAGGTTGGCATGTTGCGGGAGGAAACCATATTGGCCAGTGGCAGAATAATGAGCCCCTACATCTTGAGATAGTAAGTGAAGCCAGTGCGGAACGGTGGTCTCATCACTAGGTGTTGGGATCAGCGGCGGACGATGGTCGAGTAGGCTATGCCCGAAGATAAACATGCGGACAGAGTCGGTCTGCGCATTACTAGATGGTAAGCTGAATAAGAATAGAAATGCTAGAAAAAGAGAAAGAGCGTTTCGCATGGCAAAGTGGTTTTGGTGTTTAAGCACTTACTTAACTATTGGCAAAAAAGGTTCAGGTCAATGAAGGTCAATTCATTGAAAAAATAAAGAGGCGAAGTGCCTGAGAAAATTTTTAAGTACTGTTTTTTGTTAGAATAAAGTCTATTGAAGGACTACCTTCTTTAGGTATTTGGTCGCATCGGTTTTGATGCTGAGAAAATATACTCCACGAGGGAGTTGTGCGGTTGTTATTTGAAAATATTGTTGCTTCGTTTCTTCTTGGGGAATATTTTTTTGGAAAACGCTTTGTCCTAGTTGATTGAAAAGCACCACTTCTTTTATTTTTTGCTGGTCGGTTTTTAGATGTAAAATATCTTGTGCGGGATTGGGGTAAATAGCAAAAGCAGAAGCTTGGTTTTCTAGGTTCTGTGTGCTTACGATTTGAGAGGGATGTTTGAGTGTCAGGGAATCCCCTTTAGCGCGTATCATCAGGTCTTCTTCGAATTCATTGATGCCCAACACATTTTCAAACTGTAAAGAAAAAGGCAAGCAAGCAGTGGTATCATTAACCAAACCTAAAACGACATCAGTGATCACGATTTCCATTTGAGCGATTTTTCCAAAACCACTTACCGGAGTTCCATCTAAGCGAGTGATGGCCGTAGCTGCATGTTCTGTTTCTTCACTGTATTTTCCATAACCAAAGATTTCCTCATCCACGCCAATCCAACTTTCCGAGAAATCAAATTTTACTTCAGCAACATACTGCGTATCAAAAACTACTTGAAATCCAATGCCATAAATACCGTCAATGGTTTGGTCAGATCGTCCCAAGTGAACGTCTATGAAGTAGGATCCACCAGGGCTAGTGGTATTGTTTTGGGGAACGAAGAAGAGCTCATCACCGAGTAGATTGTTGCCTAATAAGCCAGTGAAATTAGGATTGGTTCTGTTGTAATTGATGGAAACCGGAAATTGATCATCGGTACTTACCAAGCCATCTCCGTTGGCATCGCAGTGTTTGTAATTGGCGCCTAAGATAGGAAGACTACCTGCCCAGTTATCGACTTCCATTGCTTCCCAATCATTGTTAGCAGGGCTACGCGCTGGTCCTGTCTCGTCAATGGCGAAGCCGATGGCAAGGATATCCAGGTTGTTGGCAATGCCATTGGCATTTAGGTCGCCTGGCCACACACAATCCTCTGTACATTGCGCTTGTAAGATCGGCAATGCTCCTAGAATAGTGAAAAACAGGATGATCAGATGCTTCATTCTATGGTTTTTTAAGAATTGTAATTCAAATTTAAGAGACTTTGAGATAGCATAAAAGTACAATTTTGTGTATTTTTGAGTTGGTTTTTTGTTCTTTTTTGAATTTAATTAATTGATTATCAATGAATTAGTTTTGTTTTTTTTGTGTAAATTCTGAATTGTTTAAACGCTTCTATGCTTAAAAGTCAGGTCATTCAGTATCTATCTCATTTTTCGAAATCGGAATTATCGGACTTTCGGGATTTTGTTTATTCCCCTTATTTCAACAAACATGAAAATACAAAAGCTTTATTGGATTTTATTTTAGCGCTAAAAGATTGGAATGCCGAGAATTTGCAAAAAGAGAAAGTTTTTAAAATACTCTTTCCCAATAAAAAATACCAAGAGCAATTATTGAGCAATGTCTTGTCTTATCTTTTGCGTTTGCTGCGTCGTTTTTACATGCAGAAGCAAATAGAAAAAAAGGAGCTAGATCAGCAATTGGATTTATTAGAAATTTCTTTGCAGAAAGAACAGAATAAATTGTTTTTACAAAGTGCTCGAAAATTGGAAAAAAAATTCCAAGAATCCACCATTCAAGATAGCAACTATTTTTTCCAACAACATAGATATGAACAACTACTCGATGATTATGATCTGAAACATGGAAAACGGATCAGTGGAGATTATTTGGAAAAAGCCTTATCTCATTTTGATGCTTTTTTTATTGGAGAAAAATTGAGAATGACTTGTCAGATGTTGGCGCGAAAGCAAGTGACCGGACGCGATTATTCTTTTTCTCTTTTAAACGAGTTGATTGTTTTTTTGGAAAAAAGGAAGGCGATCTTTTCTAAGATTCCCAGTGTTTGGGTTTATTTTTTAATTTATAAAATGATGACCCAGTCTGATCCCAAAGCCTACCATCAGCTTAAAGGGCAACTCAAAAGTCAAGTCACTTATTTTCAGCACCAAGAAGGGCGAGACCTGTATACTCATGCTTTAAACTATTGCATCGGTCGACTCAATTTCGGCGAAACCGAATTTAGAAAAGAGTCTTTCGAACTTTATCAGCAAATGCTTGAAAATGGTTTGCTCTATGTAGACGAAATGCTTCCGCATTGGGACTATACCAACATCGTTGCACTAGGATTGGAATTGCAAGAGTATCAATGGGTTAGTACGTTTATAAAAACGGCAAAAGATCGTTTGCCCAAGCAAGAAAAAGAAAATACTTTTACTTATAATCTCGCTGCTTTTTATTACTCCCAAAAAGCTTATGAGGAGGCCAGTACTCTATTGCAAAAGGTAGAATTTACCGAAATGTACTACAACCTTTTGACCCGGATCCTCCTGCTCAGAATTCATTTCGATAGTCAAAATTGGGAGGCCCTGGAATACACCTTGGAGACCTTTAGGATTTTCCTTTTGCGAACCCAAAAGCTAGAAGAGCAGCGTCGGAAAAGTGGCCTTAATTTGATTCGTTTTACGAAGAGTCTGCAAAAATTGCTAGAGCAAAAAAGTTTGTTATCGAACAAAGATTATAACAAAAAAGCAAGCCATTTGGAAAGTCAAATAAGAGGACATAAAATGGTATTGAATCGGTCTTGGTTATTGGCAAAATTGAAAGAAATGCTTGGGACTAAGGGATCATAATCTGCCCACCTGCCACTCTTTCTTTTTTTCGAAAGGCTATCTGATAAAGTCGAACCGTAGCGACTACAATAATAATGGCATAGAGCCAAGCAACAAAACGCGGATCAAAAATCAGGGTATGGTGACTAAAAACGGGTAAGGCTTGTAGTACTTTTTCCATGTTGAGAAAATAGGCGATGGAACAAAGAATGTATAAGAAATAATTTTTTTTCAATAGGCCAAACAAGAATAGAAAAAGCAGCGCACTGTGCGTATAACGTTCATGCATTTGGGTATTGAAAAAGAAAAATAGAAGCGTAATTTGAGCGGCGGATAGCAATACCATCTGAGCAAATTCGCTGCTGACTTTTTTGGTTTTTATCTGTAAAAAAGTTTCGCGTAATAGCGGGAAAAGAACAATCGCACTGCTGCTAAAAAAGAAGAGAAATCCCCAGCTTTTCGCGGTCATTCCCCAAAGCGGAAGAGTATCTTCGTACAGCCCCGGATCTAGTTCAGGAAGGTATAAAATTTGCCAAAAATTAAAAGCGCTCATAGAAATCTGTGGGTGATGACCGACGGCCCCAACGACCACTGCCCAAAACTCCGATACGGTTCCCGCCAAAATATAAGGCAATAAAATAACAACCTGAGCGAGCCCCAAAACCAATAAACTAGAGACAAAGCGTTGAGGTTTTTGAATATGCGCAGGCAGGAGCATTAGTCCCAATAGCGGAAGAAAAATAATCGCTTGTAGTTTGGTATAAATCGCCAATACAAAGAAGATCAAACTCCAGGATATTTTTTCCTTAAGCGCATAAATAATGGACAAGATCATAAAAAAAGTAGGGATACTATCGACTTGTCCCCAGATAATACTATTGTAAAGAAAGGCTAAATTGAAGAGTAAGAAAAAAGGTTTGATGTAATTCTTAGGTTCGAAGCGAACAAAGAAAAAGACCGTATAAGCACAGAGAAAATCAAATAGGAGGGGGGCTACTTTTATCCAATTGACATTTTGGGCGATCTCGGCTTTGGTACTTTGCAGCGCACCATAAATATAAAGGCCATATAACCAGACGGGATGATAATTGACGCTTGTTTCATAAATACGCGCCATTCCCATGTCCTGAATCCAATCTGCCCACATCCACCAAGACATCATATCTCCTTCATAACCTGTATTGGGTAAGAAAAAGAGGAGCAGTGCAAAAAATAATAAATGGACTAGGCCGTAGATTTTCCAATTCATAATAGACTTTATCGTACGTTAGTGTACGAATCAAAAGTAAAGAGCTTTGGCTGGAAAAACTAAGAAATAGGAAATAAAATAATAGGACAGGGCAGGGCACAAAAAAAGGGTCTGACTAATGTCAGACCCTCCGGAGGAAACAATTTTTATAATCTCATGAAAAAGATCCTCCTGATTATCATTAGCTAGATGCTTAGCTCATTCGCCCACCTTTATGGCTATCCTGCCATTTGTTGAGTTTTTCCCACTCCCCAGCAGCGGCCATACCTGCTTGTAGCGGCCAGCTTTCCGGATCGTGCATTTTGAAACGATCACCAGCGGCAATTAAGACATCTTTGATAAATGCAGGAGAGGTGACGGATAGTCGCGACCAAGAGAAAACACCTGCTGCATTGAGCAATGACTCAATTTTAGGTCCGATTCCTTCCACTTTTTTCAAATCATTAATTTCTGAATACTTAAAGCTTACTTTCCAATGACGCAATCTCCCCTGACGGTTTGCAGAACGGTCACTCATTCTCAATTTCCATTGACCAGCGGTCTGTTGACCGATCAAAGATTGAAGGATTTCACCACTATAAGTCTTTTTTAAATTCTTTTTGCCTCCATCATTATTGTGTAAAGTCACTACTTTCCCGGATGGAGCGATGAGGTCAACTTTGAGCTCGTCCGTATTGGGGTGATTGATATCCACCATTACTTTGAGGTCGGTTACTTTTCCTGATACGCTAGATTCTTGAACGCTAGTCAGGCTTTGGCTTGCTTTGGCAGGCAACATCATTTCGGTACCTGCATTTTTGGCAGAACAACGGAGGTCAACCGCCCAAGAGGTAAGAGAACCATTATCCTTAGGTGCATTGTCCTTAATCGTCAATTTCCATTTTCCACCAGCTTCTGTTCCAAGGATGTTTTCGAAAACCTCTTTGCCGTAAGTCTTGTCGAGGTTTTTGGTTCTTCCACCAGCACGATCGTGGAGTTTTACTTTTTTGCCAGAAGGAGAAGTGAGCTCCATGGTAAGATCTCCAATAAAATTATGAGCTACTGCAACGTGGACATTCAGGTCTTCGATTTTACCTGATTTCAATACGTTGATGGTGCTAACTAGTCCTTTACTGTTTTCAGGAATAGCTTGATTAAGATGACTTTCTTTTTTTATACTAAACATGATAATTTTTTATTTTGAACTTGTTTGAAAATACCTTCCTGATTTCTAAAAAATCTATTCTTATAATTTCAGTAGATATTCTCAAACAAACTCTCTTTGAAAAATCCTGCGTTCAAAAAACCGCAGATTAATTAGGTTTGAAAAAGGGCAACAATAGGGCTTATTTCTTTTTGCCTCCATTGAGTTGATCTTGCCATTTTTTCAATTTGTCCCATTGTCCTTTCGCTGCCATGCCAGATTGTTTTGGCCAGGTAGCAGGTTTGTGAATGCGGTAACGCGGTCCTGCTTTGTCCAATTGTTCTTGCAGGAAGGAAACTTTTGTATTGGCCAATTCTTCCCAAGTATAGATACCTACTTTGTTGAAGATTTGCTCAATCTTTGGTCCAATTCCTTCTACTTTTTTCAGATCGTCCTTGCGGCGTTTTCCAGTTGCTTTGGCTTTCTTGGCTACTTCACATTTAAGCTGACGAATGGCAGTCTCCATTTCTCTTTTGGTCGCTTTGTGTGTGCTGGTACAAACGATCTCTTTGTTGGAAGCTCGGAGGTTGAAATAGAACTTGCCGCCTTTTGTGGTCAAACGTTCGTAGTATTTATCAGTAGCAGAATGTTTGATCACGGATTTGATCCCATTTTCACAACCTGCTTTTTGCTTATACCCTTGACTGTTGACGACTACTTTTCCATCTTTATTTACAAATTGGAAATAGAAAAGATTGTCTTTTTCACTTCTCCAGTAACGGTAGGTGAGTTTGCAATGTGCGCCTGATTTTAAATAGGCAATCGCTGTTCTTTTTTTCTTCGCAGGCGCTTTTGCTTTGACCACCTTCGCTTTTGGAGCTGCTTTTTTAGCAGGTGCTTTTGCCTTTACTATTTTGACTCCTTTAGGTTTTGGTGTTGCCTTTTTAGCAGGCGCTTTTGCTTTTACTACTTTTGCTTTCGGAGCCGCTTTTTTAGCAGGTGCTGCTACTTTGACGGTGCGAATCACTTCCACAGGAACCATTACTTCTTTAATGATTTCGATTTCTTTGATCACTTCTACTGGTACGTTTACCTTTCTGATCTTCTCAACGGTTTTGATGACTTCTACAGGTTTTTCTACGATTTTCTCTACCGTCTTCACAACCTTTACTTCCTTGATCACTTCTACAGGAACCTGTACTTCTTTGATCATTTCGATTTCTTTGATCACCTCGACATTTACATTCCTAATCACTTCAACCGGCTTCTCTACAATCTTCTCAACGGTCTTGATTACCTCGACCGGTTTCTCAACAATCTTCTCAACAGTCTTGATCACCTCAACAGGTACTTCAACGATTTTCTCCACGATTTTTTCAACCGTCTTAATTACCTCGACCGGTTTCTCGACAATCTTCTCTACCGTTTTGATCACTTCTACTGGCTTCTCCACAATCTTTTCGACTTCTCTAATTACTTCGATTGGCACTTGTACCTCTCGAATCATTTCGATCTCTTTGATCACTTCCTCAGGTCTTGCATCAGCAAGCGCTTTGGTGTTGTTGAAGTTGACATTGAGGCTGTTGTAACGAGATTCCCAGTCGCCAAGTGATTTACCATGGTCCGCTTCCAGTTTAGTGATTCGCTGATTGAGTTGGTCGCGTTCTCCAACTAATGCTTTGTAGCGAGCTTCGCTATCATTGTATTTTCCGAAGAGGAGCGAGTATTTAGCATCCCAATCACTATTGGACTTATCACCTGCACTTTCTAGTTCAGCGATGCGCGCATTGAGTGCGTCTCTTTCTCCGATCAGTGTTTTGTAATTCGCTTCGCTATCATTGAAGCGACCCATTAGAATGGTGTACTTGTTGTTCCACTCATTACCCGCTTTATCACCTGCACTTTCTAATTCAGCGATTCGCGCATTGAGTGCGTCTCTTTCTCCGATCAGTGTTTTGTAATTCGCTTCGCTATCATTGAAGCGACCCATTAGGATCGTGTATTTATTATTCCACTCGTTATTAGCATTGTCACCTGCACTTTCTAGCTCAGCGATGCGAGCATTGAGTCCGTCTCTTTCTCCAGCGAGTGTTTTGTAATTGGCTTCTCCATCGTTGAAGCGACCAAATAGGAGGGTGTATTTATTGTCCCATTCGCCGATTGCATTGGCATGATTGCTTTCTAGTTCTGCAATGCGCGCATTGAGTGCATCTCTTTCTCCGACCAGTGTTTTGTAATTCGCTTCGCTATCATTGAAGCGACCGAGTAAGAGGGTGTACTTGTTGTCCCATTCGCTGATGGCATTGGCGTGGTTGCCTTCCAATTCTGCGATACGGGCATTGAGTCCGTCTCTTTCTCCAACCAATGTTTGGTAATTGGCTTCTCCATCGTTGAAGCGTCCCATCAAGAGGCTGTATTTACCATCCCATTCGCTGATGGCATTGGCGTGCAGACCTTCCAGTTCTGCGATACGGGCATTGAGTCCGTCTCTTTCTGCTACTAGCGTTTTGTAATTCGCTTCGCTATCGTTGAAGCGTCCTAACAATAGATTGTATTTGCTATCCCATTCGCTGATGGCAGTGGCATGATTGCTTTCTAGTTCTGCGATTCGCGCATTGAGTGCATCTCTTTCTCCGATTAAAGTCTTGTAGTTGGTTTCGCTAGTGTTGAAACGGTTCAACAAATCATTGTATTTCACTTCTAGTGAATCGTAGTTGCTTTGGTATTCCGAAAGCTTGGTAGAAGTATCCGTTTTGAATAAATCATATTCAGAAACAAGTGCCGTTCTTTCGACTCCTAGTGTTTTGTAATTGCTATTAAGTGTAGCGTATTGAGTAGCTGCTTCTTTGATTTTGATTTCGTTGTTTTTGCGGTAATTGTCATAATCGCTATTCAACTTAGCATACTTCGCTTCCCAATCTCTTATTTTAGCAACCAACTCATCATACTGTTTTTTCAAGCCAGTGTACTCTTCTTTGAGTTGAGAAATTTCGGCAGAAGTAGAAGTGCGGTAGCTATCGTAAGTGCTCTGTAATTTATCTTTTTCTTCTCTTAGCGCTTTGTACTTTACATCAAGCGTATTGTACTTAGATTTCCAATTGCTAAAGTCAACATCTAGGTTGTTGTATTTGCTTTGTAGACCATTATAGTTAGATACAGAAGTATCGTATTCGCCAGTAAGACGAGTATAGTTGTTTTCTGATTTATTGTATTTAGCTTCCAATTCCATCATTGGGCGTCTTCTCAGGTACCAGCCAAATAGGCCTCCCAGAATTCCTGCGATGATAGGTAAGAGCCAGGGTAATAATAAACATGCCATAATATGAGTTTTTATTTTTTAGTTAGTTAGTGCTTATTTAATTGTTATTTCAACGCGTCTGTTTTTCTGACGACCTTCATCGGTGGTATTGTCTCCGATAGGTTGATCGGGGCCAAAGCCAGAAGGGATAATCTTCGTAGCAGAGATGCCATTATTACCAAGGTAGCTTTGGACAAATTCTGCTCTTTTGCGACTGAGTCGTTTGTTGAGATTGTAGTCTCCGCGATCATCGGTGTGGCCGGAAGAAGTTAATTGGCCATTTGGAGTACGATCTAGATAATAGATGATATCTGCAAAATCTTTTCTTTGTTGTGCATTCAATTCCAGACTGGCGTCATTGGTTTTGAAATACAAAATAATAGGATTGGCTTGCAGTCGTGCGCGAATGGCAGCTAAGTCTTTTTCTGAGTTCGCTTTTCCAGCAAATTCAAAATTCAAACCACTCCATAGTTTATCCGCATCAAAAGCGAGACTGTTTTCCATTCTAGAATCTAGATTGATTTGACCCGCATTGACCCCCATACCTTGCAGCAGTTCTTTGATGTTGCTTGCTCTGGCCATTCCGAGGTTGGGAAGGATACCAGCGTAGGTTTCTTTTTCATGATAGAGTCCAGTGATCTTTAGGGAGCGATCTGGATTTGCTTTAAGGTATTCAGCGGTTTCACTCATTACTCCATTTAGTTTTGTAGAGATCGGAGCGGCGTGAATGTAACCTGATTTATCAAAAACAAAATTGTCAAAATCAGACGCACCAAATTTAGCGCCGTCTTTGATTGCGATACCACGACTACCAAAGCCATAGGTCAGAGGACCAATTACTTCTCCATTGTCGACGGTAAGACCATCTGTTTTTCGGTCACCAGTAATGATTCGGCTAGCGGCGATGCCTTGGCCAACAAAATAAGCCTTAATGGCTTCTGCTCGACCCAAGCCTAGGGTCGCAAACTCTGTGGCATTCTTTTCAGTACTTTCATAAAGTCCCGTAATAGAAAAAGTTCTACCAGGTTCTTCCTTTAGATAAGCGGTAATACCAGCTAACTTGTCCTTAATATTGTCTGGAATAAGAGGAGCGGCAGAAGTTAATGCAAAGCGTAAATTACCCGCATCAGCGGCTACCGTCTTAGCACCATCTACTACCGAAAGAGGATTAGAGATATTGCAACAAGAGGCATTGCTCCACATCCAGGCTCCAGCCAAAATCCATGCAATACACAGGAATAAATAGAGGAAAGGGTTTTTCATTGTTTCTCTTTTGAATGTTTAATTAATGAACAAATGAATGTTTTTATCTGCAAGGCAGACGAAAAGTGGGATATAAAAAGCTATGATCTTTGGCTATACAACCAAAGAAATAAATAGTTTGGAATATGGAGTAAATTCAATTTTGCGGATGCAAATAGAATTTACAGATTTGTTTTTTTGAAGTGGGGAATACCGGATTAGTTTGGTATCCGTAAAGTAGAAGATTCGTAAGTTAAGATAAATAACCAAAAATCAATAAAAAAGTAATGCCCCAAGTTTAAGAATTCGTTTTAAAATCTAAAAGTTTAATCAAAAAGATTAAGAAAAAATGATACAGGTTTTAGTAAAATCGAATTCAACATTTTGACGTGAAAAGTTCGAATTCGTCACTCGATTTTGGAGTAGATTTTTTATTTTCTAAAAGGGATTTTAAAAATAATAAAAAATCAGGAAATTTTTTGAGAAAGTCAGAGTAATTTAAAGGGCTGAATTAAAAAAAAATCATGGATTTAGAATGGGAAATTGGGGCATAAAAAAAAGAAGGCCAAACAAAATGTCTGACCTTCTTTTTTAATAAGAAAGTATGTGAAAAACTAAGAGCTATTAACGCTTAGTAATCATTGCTTCCGTTCTGCGATTGGCTTTACGACCTGCATCGGTAGTATTATCTGCTACAGGAGCAGTATCACCATATCCTTTAGTCGTAATTCTAGAAGCATCCACTCCTTTTTCCATCAATCTTGCTTTTACAGCAGCAGCACGTTTGCCAGAAAGCGCCAGGTTGTTGGTTGCACTTCCAGTATTGTCCGTGTGTCCTCCGATTTCTATGTGTACACTTGGGTAAGCAACTAATGCTTTAGCCAAATTGTCTACTTCAGAAAGAGAAGATGCTGCGATGTTTGCAGAACCAACAGCAAAGTTAAGGTTGTTGAAAGCAAATCCTTTTCCATTTCCTTCTGAACCAGAAGCAAGGAAAGTTGTGAATTTTTCTCCTACAGAACCAGCAGCAAAAGTAACACCTTCCAGTGCTTTACTTGCAGCAGCAACAGTAGCAGAAGCAGCGTCACCAATAGCTTTTCCAGTTGCATCGACTGCATTTCCAGCAGCGTCAACTGCATTCCCAGCAGCATTTCCAATAGCTTTTCCAGTTGCATCAACTGCATTTCCAGCAGCGTCAACAGCGTTTCCAGCAGCATTCCCAGCAGCATTCGCTACGTCTCCAGCAGCACCAGCCACCGTTCCAGCAGCATCAGATACTTTATCGGTCACGCTATTAGCAGCATCCACTACAGATCCACCTTTGAAAAAGTAGAAAGCACCTAAAGCCAATAAAGCGATAAGTCCAAGTGGCATCAATTTTTTAAGCATAGAACCTCCTGCCTCAGCAGTTTCAGTAACAGCTCCTGTTGCGCTAGTAGCCATAGAACCAGCAGCACCCATAGCTTTGTTGGCCATATCACCAACATTACCCATATCGGCAAAGCCCATCAAATTAGACAATCCTGCAGGTGCAGCAGCTTTTACAAAGCCAGATTGGCTTCCCAAGAAGCTCATTAGGCCAGAAGCACCTTTGCCCATTACTTGTTTAGCTATTCCTCCCATAACCATAGGAGCTAGCATACTCATTAGCGAAGAAGAAGATCCACTTCCAATTCCGCTTACTTTAGAGATCATGTCAACGACACCACCCATTTTGTTGCCCATAAGGCTTTTGAGCATTCCGCCGCCCATGTTCATCATGTTGTTAGAAGAGTCACCTCCGCCAAACATGCTTCCCATGTTGTTCAACATATTTCCGTCGATTCCATTGCTGGAGATCATATCCATAATTCCTTGAGCTCCTGACTGGTCAGAACCTTTTTGAATTACACTGCCCAAAATAGCAGGTAAAGCTGCACCCATTGCAGTTTTAGTAGATGATTCGCTTTCTCCTAGAAAGCTGCTCGCTTGTGAAAGTACAGAGCCACCCATTTGGCTGGTGAGCATCTCAATTAGATTAAA
>CALLVY010000530.1 GCA_938015925.1 uncultured Saprospiraceae bacterium | reverse complement strand
AAACAAGAAAAGGCCGCTTGCGCGGCCTTTCTCGGATAATGTTCAAGGATAAATACTGCTATTTCTTAAAAGGCATTTTTGGAAACACCTATCTTTTTTTTTGGATTTTAATTTCCGACCTGATCTATTTTAAATTCTGTTCTTCGATTCAAAGCATGTTCTTCATCACTACAGTCCATTCCTTCCGGGCATTGATTCACCAACATGTTTTCTCCATAGCCACGTGCATTCAATCGACTGCGAGAAATATTTCTATTGACTAGATAATTTAAAACCGATTCTGCTCTGCGTTGCGACAAATCAAAATTGTAATCTGAGTTTCCTCTAGAGTCCGTATGCGACATGATCGTAATCTTCATACCTGGATTGTCTTGCAATAAGTCGACCACTTTTTCCAATTCCATTCTCGATTCTGATTTTAACATCGCTTCATTAAAATCGTAGTAAATCTTTCCAATGCTAAAAACAGTTCCAACCTTTGGTGCTTCGGCCATTGCCATAATATCACTTAGCATTGCAGGTTCTATTTCGAAAGCATCTGGAATCGTTTCGGAAGTAGTTGGAGTCCTTTCGGAAACACTTGATGCAGCCGGGATCGCTTCGTAGCCTACAGGAGCAGCTGGTACTAAAGAAGGTCTCATACCAGAACTGATGCGAATCGAAGAAGCCATAGTCGTCGCTACCGGAGTACCTCCCATTGCCATCATTACTTCGCTGAGCATCATAGGCTCTTCTACCAACTCTTGGCTGGGATCATTTTCTCTTTGGGATTCCCATTGATCAAACTGATTTTCAAAACCAAAATCTTCTTCTGCTTCAGCAATTCCCCAGTCAGGAGTCTCCCCATCTACAGGGTTTTCATGGTCTAACAACAGGGTGGCCAATTTATAAGTATGATCAGCCATCAACACTTCATGCTTCTTGATTTTTACATCCAAGTGATTGGACTCTTTGAGCAGACGAGTGTCTTCCGCCATCACATGTTTTTGTTCTTCCATCAATTCTTTCAGCGTCTGAGCATGATAAGCCATTGCCATCTCGTGCTTCTTAATTAGATTTTCTAATGCTTGAGATTGATTGAGTAATTTGTGATCCGTTTTTGAAGCGGCCTCTTGTTTCTTGAATAAAGCACCCAAGGTTTTGGTATGCAAACTCATCGCCAACTCATGTTTTTCGATCAAGGCATCCATTATTTTGGAGTCCAACATCAATTTGGTATCTCCATCTCTTACAATTTGTCTTTCTGTTTTTAGCTCATTGATTTGTGCATCAATTCCTTCTATTTGCGCACTCAATACATTCATTTCTTCTACATCAGCATCCGTCAAAGGACTTTCGTAAGACACATTTTGAAACTGAAAAGTTTCTTCCCAATTTTCTAAGTCTTGCGATACCAATTGTTGTACAGCTTCTGCGGTAGCTTCTTTTTCCATATCCCATCTAAAGATATCATCGCGCCCCATTCCTCCGGCACGACTAGAACTAAAGTATCCAAAGGTTCCAAGTCGGTTGGTATAAAAACCAAAATCATCCGCTGGAGAGTTAAAAGGTTTTCCTAGGTTTTGAACTTCTCCCCAATCTTCTCCTTCCACTCCTAGAGACAAAAAGATATCCAGTGCTCCTTCTCCACCATGTCCATCAGAAGAGAAAAAGACATTTCCTTCTTCACTGCAAAAAGGGAAAATTTCATTTCCAGAAGAATTCAATCCTTTCCCCATATTAACCGGCTCTCCCCATTTTCCATTCAGCATTTCTACCTTATAAATATCCATTCCTCCAAAACCACCAGAGCGATTCGAGGCAAAGTACAAGGAATTATTGTCTGCACTTAATGCGGGATGACAGTTAGAAAATTTCTTACTATTAAAACTAAGATCTTTTACATTGGTCCATTCTCCATTGACCAATTCTGCACTACAGATTTTCAAATCTACAATGCCATCTTCTGCGTTTCCATTTTTATTATTTCTGGTAAAGTACATGGTTTTGAAATCCTTGGTGAAGGTAACCATGCCATCGTGTAGAGGACCATTGACTGTTCCTTTTAGCAATTCTGGAGTAATAAAACTCCCATCTCCCTTTGCTTGCGAAAAATACAAATCTGTAAATTTCTTTTTACTGGAAGTGCCTTTAACGTCAACATTACTTGACCTTCGGACACTCGTAAAAACCAAGCCATCTTCAAAGGGTATTGGACACATTTCCAATTCCTCTGTATTCAGACCTTTAATATTGGTAGCTTTTACTTTTCCAAAATAACTTTGATCTACAAAGGTTCTTGGAGCGTTGCTATCATTAGATTTTACTGAAGATTTTTGGGCGGGGAGTTGAATAAGAATTCCAAAAATAAACATACTGGTGAGGTACATATACTTTTTCATGGGCGATTCATTTTTTAGCTGAATTTATCCTTTCGAACGTATTTAGGATGGAACAATATCAGAACCAATCCTATTTCTTTATTTAATTTTGAAGCAGCCTCTTTTAATAAGGACTCGTATTTAATTCCTTTTTCCTTTTTAGCGCTCTTCCAATTTTCTGGTTTCGATTAAGAAGGACAAAGGGAGCAATACAGAACTTCAACATCATAAGAAAAGGCAAAAGTTATTCCATAGCGATATTATCTAATGCGTTTGTTCTTTGAGGCATTAACCTATGATTGCTATAAAAACCGAAGCACTTTCAGTAAAATTTTAACTACCAAAGCTTTACAAATGACATAAACCAAGATATTAGGGGTTTTAGCCAAAAAATCACAGATTCTAAGCTTAAATTCCTATTTTGTCCATCGAGAAAAATCAAATAATAATGGTACACAGCGTACTTAGACTTTATTCAAAAAAATAATCAGATGAGAAAATTAGCCCTCCATTGGCAAATCCTACTTGGGATGGCAGCAGGAATCCTTTTTGGTATCATTGCGATCTCCACAGGTATGGAGCAGTTTACCAAAGATTGGATCAAACCCTTTGGAACCATATTTATCAATCTCCTAAAATTGATCGCCATTCCTTTGATCATCGCTTCGCTAATCAAAGGAATTTCTGACCTGCAAGACATTTCTAAATTGTCACAAATGGGAGGAAGGACGATTGGAATTTATGTCGTCACTACTGTCGTAGCTGTTTCTTTAGGTTTACTTATTGTCAATGTCTGGCAACCTGGAAATAGTATTAGTGAAGAAACCCGTAAAGAATTGGTCGACGGATTCTCCGGAAAAGCCCAATCAAAAATAGACGCGGCCATCAGCCAAAAAGATCAAGGGCCTTTGCAAGCTTTAGAGGATTTAGTGCCTAGCAATATTTTCGCGGCGGCTTCTTCTAATCGCAATATGCTCCAAGTCATCTTCTTCGTGGTCTTCTTCGGAATAGGACTCATTCTAATCCCTCCAGAAAAAGCCAAACCCGTCAAAGATTTTTTCGACAGCCTCAATGAAGTCATCTTAAAACTGATTGACCTGATTATGCTGGCCGCTCCATATGGGGTCTTTGCCTTATTAGCCGCCTTGATTGTCGATGCTCCTAGTTGGGATATCTTTTCTGCACTTATTCAATATGCAGCCTGTGTGGTTATCGGATTAGGGATTATGATTTTCTTGGTTTATCCATTGCTTGTCAAATTTTATACAGGAGTGGATTATGGAACGTTCTTCAAGGGCATCTCCCCTGCTCAATTGCTGGCATTTTCTACTAGTTCCAGTGCAGCTACTTTACCCGTGACGATGGAACGCGTAGAAGAACACCTAGGTGTTGATCGAGAAGTCACCAGTTTTGTATTGCCTATTGGTGCTACGGTCAACATGGATGGAACCAGTTTGTATCAAGCAGTGGCCGCCGTATTTATTGCACAGGCATTTGGAATTGACTTGACTTTTAATGATCAATTGGTCATTGTATTTACCGCTACCCTAGCCTCCATCGGATCTGCTGCGGTACCTGGTGCAGGTATGGTCATGTTGGTCATTGTACTCGGAGCAATTGGTGTTCCAGAGTTTGGCCTTGCTTTGATCTTTGCAATCGACCGACCTCTTGATATGTGTCGGACAGTAGTCAATGTCACAGGTGATGCGGCCGTTTCTATGTTAGTTGCCAAAAGTGTTGGTAAATTAGGGGAGCCAAATGTAAAAAATTGGGACGATAATTATCCGCCCAAATAAAAATACACTTATACCCAAAGATTAAATTTTTCAAAAAATGAAGTTCAAACTTATCCCCATTGCAATACTATTAGTAGCTGGAGCATTCTACCTTTCCCAACAAACGAAACAAGGGAAAGAAATACTACCACCACCTACCAATGGAACCATTGTATTAGAAAATGCAGAAGAAGGTGAAAACCAAGACAAAAGAGAAGCCTGGATCGAAAGCATGCACCGAACTGCTCCTGGTACCAACTGGAGAAGTATAGAGGATGAAACCGCTTTTCAAAAATATGAAAACCATCTGCGCCAAAGAAAAGAAGCGGCCAACCGCTCTTCCGATTGTGCCTATGCCGATTTTTCGAATGGTACGATCAGAGGCCAATGGAGAGAAAGAGGTTCTTCGAATCAGGCAGGTAATATATTGGTAACTGCTGTGGAAGCAGCAACAGAAACCATCTTTGCCATCTCTGGTGGAGGTAGTCTCTGGAAAGGCAATATCGAAGGAAACAATTGGATTCCTCAAAATCAAGATTTGCGTTTCGGAGATCGTTTTCTGGAATTAATCCCTACCAGCAATGGTCGCCGACTCATCGGAATCATTGGAGGAGAACCTTATTACTCTGATGATGATGGTCTGACCTGGGAAGCTTCCGGAGGAGTAAGTGCTACGGAAAATAGCAACACCCGCAAGGGAGATGTAATCATGGTCAATGGAGAACCCGTTATTTACCTACTTTCCAAAGAAAACAATTGGGCAGATTTGAAATTATTCGAATCCACCGATTTGGGTGAAAATTTCTCGGTTGTTCATACTTTTACCAGCACTTCTAATTGGAGTCGATTGGACATGGATAAGATCAAAGGCAGCGAACAATTGGTCTTTTTTCATACCACTAATTCTCGAACGGAAGTTTATCACTTATCCGATACCGAAGATTTTAACCTCAAGCTTGAGTTCGATGAATTCCAATATTTCGGTGCTCAAAATATCCCTTCTAATGTTACAGCTGTAGATGTTGACGGAACAAGTCGGCTTTTCTCTTTCGACAGAGATCGCCAAGTTTGGATGACAGAAGACTTCGGAGAAAGCTGGGAAAAAAGAGGAACCTTACCTACTCGCCCATGGGAAGTCGGACTATACGTAAGCCAACAAAATCCAGACTTATTGCTTTATGGAGAAGTAGAATGTTATCGAAGTACAGATGGTGGAAATGAGTTTGTAAGAATCAATACCTGGGGCGCCTATTATGGCGATGTAGCTTCAAAATTACATGCAGACATCATGCACTTCAATGAAATTATTGATGCCGATGGCTTAGATTTTATAACGATTAGTAATCATGGAGGACTTAGTGTTTCCATTGATGAAACAGTAAACAACTCCAATATCGGAACCTTTGGTCTTAATGTAAGTCAATACTATGATGTCGCTACAGATCCAACCGATAACAAAACCATCTATGCCGGTTCTCAAGATCAGGGATTCCAACGTGCGACGAGTTCAAATACAGATAAAGCCATAAAATTTGATCAGGTCATCTCTGGTGATTATGGCCACATTGCATTTTCAGAAAGTGGCAAAAGAATGTGGATGGTCTACCCTGGCGGATCCATTTCTTATTATTCTGATCCCATTAATGGAAATAATGAAGCAGGATGGACGCTGGATTCACAAAACGAAACCGTTTGGATTCCACCATTAGTAACAGGCCCGGATCCAAGTAAAAATGAAGTATACCTCGCTGGTGGAAATCCGACAGGTGAGGCTGGTTCTTTCTTGATCAAACTTGGAATCGAAGGAACTCCAGGCTCGTCCATAATTACTCAAGAAGCACATCATTTTGATTTTTATGACAACTCTGTTGGAGGTGAAATATCCTATATCGCATTTTCTCCCCTCAACCCAGATCATTGGTATGTTTCTACCAATAATGGTCGTTTTTTCTATTCTACGGATGGCGGAGAGACTTTTGATCAAAATTCTGACTTTTTACCGGGTCCTCATTACTTATATGGTGCAGCCATTCATCCATCGGAGGTAGATGAAAATACCGTTTACTTTGGTGGCTCTGGCTATAGTAACCCTGCGGTCTATGTTTCTACCAACAATGGTCTGTCCTTTGTTCCAATGAATGACGGTTTGCCAAGTACCTTAGTTTTTGAGTTGGATGGCAATGAAGATGATTCGCAAATATTTGCGGCAACCGAAGCCGGGCCTTATGTTTTCAATCAGGAAGATCAAAGATGGCATGACCTTGCGACCACTTGTACCCCCAACCAAACTTATTGGAGTGTCGAGTATTTGGAAGAATCTGAAACGGCTCGATTTGGAACTTATGGTCGTGGAATTTGGGATTTATCTCTAGCAGTCGCCGTATCAACAGAAAGCCCCAAAATGGTCCATGAAACTTTAAAAGTTTTTCCAAACCCTAGCGATGGTCCGATTCAGGTAAAAATCCCACAGGACTTGAAAGGCCAAAGCATTCTAGAAATTAGAGGCATGGATGGTCGCCTTGTCAAAGAGATAAACCTGGAAGAAGGAGCCAATCAACAACAGCTGGATTTACAGCATTTGGCCAAAGGAACTTATCAAATAAGTATACAAAGCAAAACTCATCGATACAGCAATCAATTGATTTTACAATGATTTTGCTAAAGAAAAGTTAAAAAGGTCGCCTATTATTACAGATAGGCGGCTTTTTTTTTCGTAAATCAAGGCTTGGTGGTAAATTAGAGCTTGCTTACAATATTTCAGCTGATTTATCGGTTTGAAAATTGCTATATCCTATCAAAGAACCCTCGTCCAACATTACGATATAATTTGACGGTAATCAATTCCATAATTTTTTTTCCGTCCATTAACTACAAAAAACAATCTTGTAACATGAAAATTTTCATTTCCAATTTGTTCCTTCTACTCTGTATCTTCAACCTTTCGGCACAAACCGAGGAGTTAGAATTGATCGAACTGCCTTTGAGAACTGGTGGTACAGAATTGTATGCCCAAAATAATGGTTTCGCTCCCCTAACGGTTGAGATGAACCTCAAAATCAAAAACAATGTAAGGACCGATCA
>CALLVY010000529.1 GCA_938015925.1 uncultured Saprospiraceae bacterium | reverse complement strand
AGCTAAAAAGGCAGGATTTTATTTCTAGTCGAGAAGTGCCCGGAGCCTAATAGCCGTAGCTATTATGGCGAGGACACGACGAAGGATAGGAATAAAAGACAAGTTTTTAGCCATACTAAATTATTTAGAATAAAGTCTAATGTTTACTCCAAAAATCGCTCGGAATAAAACCGATACATGCATGAAAATAAAGACCACCTCCTTATTGGTGTTCCTTTTATTTTTGGCAGGATGCCATCCCGGCAAAACCATAGAAGATTACGGGCAACATTATCAAGAGCATCAGGATTATACAAGTCTAAGCAAAGTGGTGGAATTAATGGAATTAGAAGTGGATACTTCTTATGTGAAAGCTATCTTAGGAGCCCCCATTGATATGGGCTTTGATTATAGATACTTGGTGGATTCCACTGGCTCCAACAATTGTACGATAGGCGCTGTTTTTCACATCAGTGAGGAAGGGAAGATCGATCAAAAATGGATTGATATAATTTGTGAATAAATCCCTTAACCGGAAAAATTAAATAATTTTCATGGCAATAAGGGCTATAAAATTTGGCCTAGTCCTCAAAAAAGAAGAAAGGGAGTCCTGTTTTTTTAAGACCCGTATAATTTGTTTTTCCCAAGAACATTACTATTTTTATAGTTGAAAATGGCGCTTTGCTTTTTTTTAAATCAAAACCCCATTGCTCGACTTTCCATCTAAAGTCAATTTACTATTCCATCGCATCAGAAGTACTACCAAAAGAACAAATAGGAAAGAAAATACTTTCGACTAATTTGTTGAGTCATTGCTATGCCAATGCTCCACAGCTAGTTCAGTAATCACCATTATAAACCATCTTTATTTCTTCTAACCCAAATACGACATGACTAGCCACCATCTCTTTAAATTAAGCAATAGGAACGCTTTACTTGTTTGTTGCCTCCTTTTTAATTCCCTTTTTACTTTTGCTCAAACTTATACCGATTTCGTAGGTGCCGGACACAACAATGGAATCACGGTAACCTCTTCCAGTGACCTCAGCCAAAATGGTTGGACTAAAATCGCCTCTGGAGAAAAAACCATCAATGGCGATGGCCTGGACGGAAGGCTTTCCGAAGCCGCTCGATTTTTGTCCCAATCATCCATCGCCTATGATCTGGAAGAAATCCAAAAGGTGACCGATATGGGAATAGAAGCATGGATAGACGAGCAAATGACTCAGCCCTATCGTTTATACCTTCCCATGATTACCGGAATACTAGAAGACTTTAATGATTATAAGGTAAGCATTGGCGATCCGGTTCTTTGGGACCGACCCTATAATGCGACACAACGCACCACTTGGTGGCGAATGAATATGCAGGAAAGAGATTTCTTAAGAGATAAACTGGCATTTGCCTGGAGTGAAATTATGGTCATTTCTACTCGCTCCGAATTGGCGCCAATGGGTTTTAGCCTGATGGACTATTTAGATATTTTTAAAAGAAATGCTTTCGGAAATTTTAGAGATATTTTACTAGAAGTAGCGCTTCATCCAGCGATGGGCTCCTATTTAAGTCATCTCCACAATCGAAAAGTAGATCCTGTCTTGAATATCCATCCGGATCAAAATTTTGCCCGAGAAATTATGCAATTATTCTCCATTGGCTTGCATGTGCTAAACAATGATGGCACACCCAAAACCAACGCTGATAATTCTTATCTACCAAGCTATAGCCAAAATGATATCGAAGAGTTGGCAAAAGTGTTTACTGGCCTTGGTGCTGGAGGAGGATTCAAGGGAACTGCTGCGCCAGCCTTCGGCTCGAAGATTTGGTTTATTGATATGACAGAACCAATGGTCATGTATCAAGAGCACCACGATGAAACCGAAAAAGTATTATTAGATAGTCTAACAATCCCCGCAGGTCAGGATGGAATGGCTGATATTGAAATGGCCGTTGACTTTCTTTTTAAGCATAGTAATACTGGCCCCTTTATGTGCAAGCGAATGATTCAGCGATTGGTAAAGTCTAATCCTACTCCGGCTTATGTGGATCGAGTCGCCACGGTTTTCAATGCAGATGAAAATGGGGTACGCGGAAATATGGAAGCGGTGATAAAAGCAATTCTACTGGATGAAGAAGCACGGAACTGCGAATGGATAAGCGATCCAAGCCAAGGTAAATTAAGAAGCCCAACAGAACGAAGCATTCATTTTACCAGAGTGGTAGACCTCGATATCGAATCTGGTGAAGTCTGGAATGATGCAGAAAAACTTTTATGGCAAACCAGGCATCGCCCTTTAGAAGCTCCATCTGTTTTTAATTTTCATGGCCCGGAATACCAACCACCAGGAGATATGGCTACAGAAAATCTAATAGGCCCCGAGTTTGAAATGTTTCATACTTCTACCGCTTTGGGTTATGCAAATATGGTCAATAAATGGCTGTATATTTTTAACAGCTATGGTCGGGGAGGCGATGTGTGGCAAAGTGCAGCACATATCATGAGACCCAATTTGAGTAGTTATTTGGAAGATGCTCAAGACTCGGAAGCACTGTTGAATGAATTAGATCTTAGGTTTACCAATGGCAATCTTACGCCGCATACGCGAGCCGTGATCAAAAACTTAATAGACAGCATGGATCCAAATGATTTTCCCAATCCTGCTGCTCATTGGTCGGATTACCAGACAGAGCGGATTAAGCAAGTCATTTATATGCTCATGATAAGCCCTGATTTTAATATTGTCAAATAAAAAATTATGAAAAAATACATTAATAACAGGCGACAGTTCATTAAAAATCTGAGTATGGCTTCTCTAGGCCTTGCGTCCATGCCATCCTCTATCTTTAAATTAAAAACCTGGGCAGCAGCCGCTGCCAATAATTCTAATCTAAGCGGAGGATACAAAGCATTGGTTTGCTTTTATATGTTTGGTGGAAATGATGGTTTCAATATGTTGGTACCGAAAGGGGATGAGGAACATGGAGCATATAAATTGACGCGAAGCAATCTAGCCTTGGAGAAAAATGAATTATTGGCGATCAATCCAGTCGATAATCAAAATATGGAATTCGGTTTACATCCCAATTTGTCAGGCCTACAAAGTCTTTTCGAAAATGAGAAACTCAGTTTTTTATGTAATATCGGAACCAAGTTATTTCCAGATACGAACAAACAAAACTATATAGACCAAAAAGATCTTCCCTTAAGTCTATTCTCCCATAGCGATCAAACCCAACAATGGCAAACAGGAAGAGTAAACGAAAGAGGTGGTTTTGGATGGGCTGGGAGAGTAGCGGACTTGATGGGAAGCACCAATACCAACACAAATATTTCAATGAATGTTTCCATTGATGACGGGACGGCTTTTTTCTTAAGAGGGGAAAATACAAATGGCTTTTCCATTTCCAGTCGTGCAGTACAAACGATGCCCGGCCATAACCCAATTAGTATTCCTAATTCCTACACCGGATTGAGAACTGCTGCAATCGACTCCATGTTCGATCACGATTACCATGATCCTTTTTACAATAGTTTTAATTCTATTTATAAAAATGGCATTGAATCGAATCTGGAATTTCTAGCCGCTTTAAATAATTTTGAAGCTGGTGGTGGCCTTACTACTTCTTTTTCTACCTCAGAGGCAGGTTTTCAGTTTTCTGCAAATTTAAAAAGAGTGGCACAAACCATCGCTGTGGCTCCATCTTTAGGATTTGAGCGACAAATCTTTTTTGTCCATGTCGGTGGTTTTGATAACCATAAAGATTTATTGACCGATCATGCGAATCGAATGAAACAGGTAGACACAGGACTAAGGGAATTTTATGCCGCATTGGAAGAACTAGATGCGACAGAGAAAGTGGTAACGTTTAGTATGTCTGACTTTGGAAGAACACTGACTTCCAACGGCAGCTCTGGTACGGACCATGCCTGGGGATCAAATGCCATCGTCATGGGAGGGCCGGTAATTGGACGATCTTTATTTGGAGATTATCCCGAGCTTATTCTAAACAGTGATATAGATGTAGGAAAAGGTACCTTGATTCCTTCCTTGTCGAGTGATTTGTATTGTGCGGAATTGGCGCATTGGTTTGGTGTACCGAAAACAGATTTGGATGATATTTTTCCCAATCTTAAGAATTTCTACAGCACTAGTTCCAACGATTTGCCTTTAGGATTTTTAACTGTTTAAGTCAATCCCATGAAAAAATACATCTATACTTTATTCCTTATCATCCTTGGGCAACAAGCCTTCGCTCAATGCCATCTTGATCGACACAATACCACCTGGTACAATGCCTGGACTTCTTGTACCGCATCTGCCAATCCCAATTCCTCACGTGGAGAAAGCCATTGGTTACAATACAATTTGGGGTATGTTTATGTGCTCAATGAATCCAAGTTTTGGAATGCCAACCATCCCGATTTTTTACAAGATGGCTTAAACGAAATCGTCATAGATTATTCTATTGATGGAGTCACTTGGAAAGAGTGGGGCGTCTTTAGCATTCCCCTCGCCAGTGGAGAAAATTTATATGAAGGAGTAGATGGCCCGGACTTTGACGAAATCCTCGCCCAATATGTTTTGATCACTGCGATTAGTAATCATGGCGGCGCCTGTTATAGTTTAAGTGAATTGAAAATCAATGTTGGGGATGTGACGGTTGACGTAGCCAATTTTTCCAGACCCGTTTTTACTTTACTGTCTCCTAACCCAGCGACAGCTACAATTAATATTGAGTTGGTAAATGCAATCGCTAGTCAAGACGATTTGACCTTTGATATTTTGGACGTTTTAGGGCGGACAGTAAAAACGGTTGAATTATCTGGATCACCTTCCTCGGTTTATTCCTTGGCGGTAGATGATCTAGAAGCAGGTACTTATTTTGTGCAAATTGTGGATCAGGAACTTAGGGAAGTTGTTCGTTTCGTAAAAAAATAAGGAGAATGCTTTGGAATTCGCTCGCTTCACTTATTTTTTTGGATATTGTGTAAAATACCTATCTGCTATTTTCCAAATGTTACCGCTAAAACCTCTTCGAATTATTACTAATCTAAAACCATCAGGCCATGCACTTTAGAAAAATCATGCTTATCCTTGTTCTAATTTTTACCTTCCAATTTGCCCAAGCCCAATGTTGGAACCTCGTATGGGAAGAGGAGTTTACAGGAACAAGTCTCAATGCCAACAACTGGTCTTACGAATCAGGTAACTGGGGTTGGGGAAACAATGAATTACAATATTATCGCGAAGGCACCAATAATGTCAGCGTCAGCGGCGGTACTTTAAAAATAACGGCCAAGGAAGAATCCTACATGGGCTCCGATTATACCTCTGCCCGAATCAGGACCATCAATAAAAGTGACTGGACGCACGGCAAAATGGAAGCACGAATAAAATTGCCAGAAGGTCAGGGGATTTGGCCAGCTTGCTGGATGTTGCCGACCGATAATGTTTTTGGTGGATGGCCGAATAGTGGAGAGATTGATATTATGGAATACCTTGGTCACCAAACCAATGTGGCACATGGTACGGTTCATTATAGTCTCGGTGGCACCCACACTTTTGTTGGCGATAGTTATGTTTTGCCAAGTGGTAACTACAATGATGCCTTTCATACTTTTACAATAGAATGGGAATCCGGAGCGATACGCTGGTACGTTGATGGCTTTTTATATCACTCGGTCACGGAAGCCTCTCTTGGAATTAACCCTTGGGTGTTTGATGAAAAATTTCATTTCATTTTAAACCTCGCAGTCGGAGGGAACTGGCCAGGAAATCCTGATGCCAGCACTGTATTTCCTCAAACCATGGAGGTGGACTATGTACGCGTCTATCAGCAGCTTTCTGAAATCGAAATGACCGGGGAAACGTATGTTCAACCAGGTGAGGAAGGAATATATACCGTTCCCTTTATTGCCGGAGCCACTTATCATTGGACTGTGCCCAACGGAGCCACCATTTTAGGTCCTCAGGGTACCAATCTTGTCATAGTCCGCTGGGGCGCGAATTCGGGAGATATTACCTGTGAAATAACTACTGCTTGTGGAACACAAAATGTTCTAAGCTTCATCGAAGTCAATCCAAATCTATTTATAAACCCTGCCTTTGAAAATGACTTTGCCAATTGGAATACTCCTGTCAACGGAGGTGCTGCTAATTTTAGCATCAGCACTCTTGCTCCACAGGAAGGCACCAAGGCGGCACGAGTGGAAGTAAGCGCCACAGGAGCCAATCCTTGGGACATACAATTGCAGCGAAGTGGAATCACCTTGGAAGCTGGAGTGACTTATGATCTTAGTTTTTGGGCCAAGTCAGAAACAGCGGGTTTGGTCTTTCCTGTTTTCTTTGTTAAAAATCAAGCTCCGTGGACTCCATATGGGAATGCTAGTTTTACGACTAGTTTGGATTGGACGAAATATACTTACTCTTTTACTCCAAGCCTAACCGATGATGTGTTCTTCAATGTTGACTTAGGAAGTAATTTAGGCGTTTTCTATTTTGATGATTTTATTTTTGGAGAAAACATTGCTCCCTTACCTATTGAGTTGGGAGCTTTCAGCGCTCGGCAATCGGGGGCGGAAGAAGTCCTGTTGGAATGGTCGACTTATGCGGAGTTGAACAATGACTATTTTGAAGTATTCAAAAGTTTGGATGGTCTTGATTTTGCATCAATTGGAAAAGTAGCTGGAGCAGGGAATGTTGATGACTTACAGGAATATGAGTTTGTGGACAAAGCGGCAACGCGGGGAATGAATTACTATCAGTTGCGGCAGGTTGATTTTGATGGTGCTGTGACTTCGAGTCAAATACAGGCGGTTGAGATTAATCTTAAGGAAAAAGTGGCCATTTATCCAAATCCGGTAAAAGAGGATTTGGTGATTGAAGATTTTGAAGGGGGAGAAATCCTTATTGTCAACTTGGAGGGAAAAGTAGTTTTCAAAGGCCACTTTGATGCTTCAGAAAAACTGACTTTAGACTTGTCTGAGTTAGAAGTTGGTCTTTATCTTTTGCAGGGAGTTGGGGGAGTGTTTCCCTTTTTTAAGTGATGCTCTTTTTTCCATTTTAGGGGAAATGATTTCCCAAAAAAAATTAAAAGGTAAACCGAGGGAATCCCGAATTTTCGTTAATCGAAAATTCGGGATTTTTTATTTTGGATTCCTGATAAAAGGAATTGGTGGATCTATTAAGGTATTTGGCAGAATAGATTTGCAAGAAGACTAAACTAAAAGTAACTTCAGCCTCTTCTTTTCAATCCTAAAATATAAACAAAGAGGCAAGCGAAGACGTTAGGTAAATGTCTATAGAGATCCTTTCCTCCAGTATTTAGGAGTGAGGTAGAAACCATTTTTACGAGAACAACAAATCATTAGGAAAAAGATCACTAGAAAACTATTTAGAATAAATCCTACAATAGTTGATAAGTTGGATTTTTTCAAAATAAAGCAATTTAATTCCGCTAAATAACGGATCACCAAAATATCTGATACTTCTTATTTTAACATCACAATCATGATAAACAATTTAATGAAAAAAGGTTTCTGGATGCTACTTCTTTGTAGCTTGTCCATCACCGCTTTTTCACAAGAAAAATTCACCCTCAACGGCTATCTAAAAGACGGGGAAACCGGAGAAACCCTCATCGGCGCTTCCGTATACCTCCAGGAATTAGCCAAAGGAACGACTTCCAATGAATATGGCTTTTACTCCATTTCCGTTCCCGCTGGTACCTATACCGTTGAGTATAGATACATCGGTTTTGCTGCAAGAACAGAGACCATCAATTTGACCCAAAATATCAAATTAGATATCGAAATGGGCGAAAATATAGAAAACCTGGTGGAAGTGGTCGTCACCTCTGAAGCCGCAGATCGCAATGTATCTGACTTGCAAATGAGTGTCAATAAATTAGATGCCGCAACGATCAAGAAAATCCCTTCCTTGTTGGGGGAAGTGGAAATTATTCGAAGTTTGCAACTCTTGCCGGGGGTAAGTACCGTCGGAGAAGGAGCAACGGGTTTCAATGTACGTGGAGGAAGTATTGATCAAAATCTAGTCTTGTTGGATGAAGCCCCGGTTTATAATTCTTCGCATTTGTTTGGCTTCTTTTCTGTTTTTAATCCAGATGCCGTAAAGGATGTGCAATTGTATAAAGGAGGAATTCCGTCTAGGTTTGGAGGACGCTTGTCGTCTATCCTGGATGTACGGATGAAAGAAGGAAACAATAAGAAACTGTCTTTGTCTGGAGGAGTTGGAACCATTTTTAGTCGCTTGGCTATCGAAGCACCGATTATCAAAAATAAGGCTTCTTTTATTGTAGCAGCCCGTCGATCTTACATTGATATTTTGGCTAAACCATTTTTGTCGGATGGTTTGGAAAACAGTACTTTGAATTTTTACGATTTAACCGTCAAAACCAATTATAACATCAACGAAAAGAATCGAGTCTTTCTTTCTGGATATTTGGGGCGCGATAATTTTGGCTTTGGAGATGCTGCCGGTTTCAACTGGGGAAATGGTACGGCCACTGCCCGTTGGAATCACCTGTTCAGTGAAAAACTATTTTCCAACCTGACGCTTTTTTATAGCAACTACGATTATCAAATTAAATTCGGAGCAGACTCAGATAACAATTTTAACTGGGATGCCAAAATTATCAACTATAGTGCAAAACCAGAATTCGCCTACTACCATTCTCCCAATAATATTATACGATTTGGTGGACAAGGAATTCTATACGAATTCGAACCAGGTAATGCCGTAGGTGGAAGTGAAAGCGAAATAACAGATTTTAGTTTGGACAAACAATACGCATTTGAAAGTGCCGTCTATGTGGAGAATGAATTGAAATTCGGAAAGTTTGAAACCAATTATGGATTGCGTTTATCTCATTTTAATTACACCGGTTCCGGCAATGCCTATGAATATGGAGAAGCACCCGTCCCCGGAACCCGTCGCCCAGTGACTGGCGTCACCGAATACGACCAATGGGAATCCATCCAAACTTACGCCAACCTGGAACCTCGGGTGGCCGTCAAGTATCAAGTCGACCCAGACAAATCTATAAAAGCCAGCTATATGCGAACGGCTCAATACATCCACCTGGTATCAAACACTACCGCTTCTACTCCCGTTGATGTTTGGACGCCAAGTACCAATAATATCCAACCACAGATGGCCGACCAATTCGCAGTTGGTTATTTTCAAAACTTAAAAGAAAACGCTTACGAATTGTCAGCAGAAGTTTATTATAAAAAAATGAACAACTTATTGGATTATATCGTGGCACCAAGTCCCGATTTATTACTCAATGAATTTTTGGAAGGGGATATACTTTCAGGCGAAGGCCGTGCTTATGGTTTGGAGTTGATGGTGAAAAAGAATAAAGGAAAATTTACCGGATGGTTGAGTTATACTTTGGCGCGCACTGAGTTGCAAGTGGAAGGGATCAACAATGAAGAATGGTATCCTTCCCGATTTGACCAAACTCATAATTTGAGTTTGACTGGCTTTTATCAAGCCTCCAAGCGTTGGTCGCTTTCTGCCAATTTTGCATACATTACCGGAACGCCCGTCACCTTTGCCAATGGCGGTTATTATCAGCAAGGCTACTACATTCCACACAATTCTGATCTAACGAGAAATAGTTCTCGTATCCCGGATTATCACCGCATGGACTTTTCTGCCACCTTGGAAGGCAAGAAAAACGAGACTCGCCGAAGACAAGGTCGCTGGGTTTTTTCTGTTTACAATTTATACAATCGCCGCAATGCCTTTTCGGTTTATCAACGCCAGGACAATAACCGAACGGCAGTAGGAGCACCAGTTTCTACCGCAGCTTATCAATTGTCGGTTGTTGGAAGTTTCCTTCCAGCAGTTGCGTATAATTTTGAATTTTAGAAAACCTTTTGAATATTCAGCAATGCCTTAATTTTGATTGCTAAAAAAAATAATATAATGATGTTTAAATCAATCTTAAAATATAGTTTTTTCCTCTTCCTTTTGATACTCACGGCAACAAGTTGTGAAGATAAAATAGATATTGAAGTTGACCCCCTAAGCGAGCAATTGGTGGTAGATGCATGGATTACCAATCAACCCGGTCCACAAACGATAAAACTATCCATGACCCAGCCGTATTTTGATAATACACTTCCTCTTGGTGTGAGTGGTGCGACGGTGACGGTGGCGAGTAGTGCAGGAGCTATTTTTCAATTTTTGGAAACGGAAAATGGCAATTATGTTTGGACTCCTCAAGGAAACGAGACCATCGGAGAAGCGGGGACCAATTATGGTTTGCAAGTGACCATAGATGGACAAAATTATGGCTCCGTATCTACCATGAATCCGGTACCAGCTATTGATTCCATCAACTATGAATTCCGCGAAGATGAAGCATTCGGGCCCGATGGAATCTATGCAGAATTTTTCGCTAGAGACCTTGTTGGTGCTGGTGATACGTACTGGGTAAAAACTTTTAAAAATGGTGTTTTTCTAAACAAGCCAGATGAAATCAGTTTGGCTTTCGATGCTGGTTTTTCCGCTGGAGGTTCTGTAGATGGCTTGATTTTTATTACTCCAATCCGGGAATCTATCAATCGTATACCTGATGAAGATACAGCTGATGATATGGAGGTTGCTCCCTGGGACATCGCCGATGAAATTCGAGTAGAATTACATGCGATCAACAACATCGCCTTTTTCTTTTTGTCCTCTGCCCAACAACAGATAACCAATGGAAACAACGGTATTTTTTCTCAACCAGTGATTAATACAACTGGAAATGTATTCCGGGAAGATGGGGAGCAGGTTTTGGGGATGTTTAATGTAGCCGCAGTGTCGGAAATGACGGTGTTGGTGGAGTAGGAGTTTAGGAGAGATTCGTTTTTATTTGGAAAAAGTCCTTGTGGTGTGAATCATTGCAAGGACTTTTTTGTTGGATGGAATTAGCATGAGGATGTCAATTGGTTTTGGGCTGGCTGTGGGCTTTGAGATTTTATTGTTATTTTGGGATGGGCTA
>CALLVY010000528.1 GCA_938015925.1 uncultured Saprospiraceae bacterium | reverse complement strand
GATATCCTCACGATGAAATCTCTGAAAAGAGGCTACTACGATGCAGACCTAGTCAAAAATTTATACCAAGAGGCCTTGACCAAAAACCAAAAACTAAAAGACCTCAACCAGCAGATAACGGATCTTAGTGGAAAACCCATGAATGGAACAGAAGCATTGGTGGGCTATCAACAAACCAATGAAGATTATTGGAATACCGCAAATATTTATATCCTTGGCATTCAAGATTCTTTGCAAAGGTCAGCCATGGAGGTTTTCTTTAAAAACTTTCGGAAATCCTATGAAGATGAAATGTTACCGTATAGAAAAATGCAAAAAGACATACAGGAGAGAGCGCTGGCTTTGGAGGATCAATTGTCGGTACTCCAGTTAATGACCTCCGCAGAGATGATGAAGAATTATCAAAATAATGAATTGCCATCCCTGGAATCTATGGAGAAAATAGTAAGAGAATACGATGCTTTAATTCAAGAGACCAAAGATTTTTACAAAAAGGAATAGCTGCAGAAATACCCTATGCCTTCTCCAGTAATCCATGAATCTTAGCATACTGCAATAAGACAATCGTCTTTCCATCCTTGATCTCCCCACTAGCAATCATCTCATAAGCTTTGTCAAAAGACAATTCCAATACCTCAATGTTTTCCTGCTCCTCCGCAAGTCCGCCGCCTTCGCTGATCTTCATCTGCTCATCGTATTCTGCTACAAAAAAATGAACGATTTCCGTAACGGACCCCGGCGACATATAAGCCTCAAAAATCTTGCGCACCTTAGAAATCTGATACCCGGTTTCCTCCATCGCTTCTTTGCGAATACAATCTTCCGCATTGTCTTCTTCCAAAATCCCCGCACAGCTTTCGATCAGCATACCGCTATCATTGCCATTGACATAGCTGGGGATTCTAAACTGTCGCGTCAAAATAACAGTGCCTTTTGCTGGATTATATAAAAGGATGGTCGCTCCGTTTCCGCGGTCATAAGCTTCACGGGCATGGGTTTCCCATTCTCCATTTTCTTTTTGATAATCGTAGGTAATTTTTTGCAGGGTGTACCAGTTGTCAGAAAGTACTTCGGTAGCTTTTATTTTGATTCTATCGTTGTTCATTTATTGATTTTTAAAAGACTTGAGCCTCAATATTAATCTAAAAAATAAAAAAACAAAAATAATGAGGAAGAATAGGCGCTTTTGCCAGTTAATAGTAACTTAGGCAAAGCTTTTAAAACCAAAAAAACAAACTTAAATAATGGCAATTAATTATTCCTTCGGGCTTCCTCTTAAAAATAATTTCACAGAATTTGTTTCTTATAATGGATTATTTCTGCCTCATGAAATAGATCGCATTCTTGGCTTTTGGGAGGAGGATAAAACGATTAAAGCTACGGTCGACGGAGATACAAAATACCGCGATGAGTTGAGAAAGAGTTCGGTGATGTTTATCGACAATACGCCTGAGAATGATTGGATTTACAATAAATTAGGCGGTTTGGCCATCAATTGTAATAATGAGCGATACTGGTTTGATTTATTGGGCTTTCATCAGGAATTGCAATTGACTCGTTATACCGAAGGTGATTTTTTTGAATGGCATTTGGATTTTGGTGCAGGAGAAATCTCTGCGCGGAAATTAAGTATGACCATGCAGTTATCGGATTCTGACGAATACGAAGGCGGCGATTTACAGTTTATGATCAACCAGAATATCGTCACCGCTCCGCGTAAAAAAGGCACCATTATTATTTTTCCCTCTTTTATTATTCATCGCGTTACGCCCATTACCAAAGGGAAGCGACAGTCGATTGTGGGTTGGGTTTCTGGTCCTCCTTATCGGTAGTCTGCGATAAACTAAGTTAGTGAGCAGAATTATTTTGCCATTAAAATGGGATGAGTTTCAGGCTTAGTCGAGGCATGAACAAGTGCAAACTTGTGAACCGCAATGCGACGGGTAGCCAAGGCGATGCCTTAGCATCGGCGAGGATTTTTAACGAAGAATAAGGTTGAAAATCGCTCATTATAATAAGTACATTAATTTGCTCTCTTACTTAAGTCTTCATGAATAAATTTGATTTTACTCAAACAGAATCAAAATTGGAAATTACCATCCATTCCAATGCTTCTGTTTTTGCCAAGACCGTTTTAGGGATTTTGGCATTCTTTCCTATTTTGGGTTTATTTGGTTTTATCTTTCGATTGGCCACTACAGATACGGTCGAATTGGTCAATACGGGAATAGGATTTACTATATTTGTTTTGATCAGTATTTTTCTTGGAAGGCTGTTTTTATGGAATACTTTTGGGAAAGAAATACTGGTATTTGAGCAAGGAAATTTTAGTCGGCAATACGATTACAAATTATTTAAAA
Source organism: uncultured Saprospiraceae bacterium (assembly GCA_938015925.1). Classification (GTDB taxonomy): domain Bacteria; phylum Bacteroidota; class Bacteroidia; order Chitinophagales; family Saprospiraceae; genus CALLVY01. Next base: position 11,683 of record CALLVY010000528.1, on the reverse strand, counting down.
GCGAGGTAGAATCAGTAGTTTATGAAAAAATGATTGCAAGATTATTTTTAGAAGAAGGACATGCTAAGGAAACAGAAAATATCATTGATGAGGATTGGGTCAGGGGAGATAGGGAGAAAGGTCAATTGGAATTGAAGGTAGAAGAAGGATATTTTTTGTCTCCGGTTAATTTGTCGAAAGAGGATTTGTTGGAGCTTATTGCATTGATTAATGCATTTAATAAGTAATGATCTTTAAACCAAAACACAGCATTGCTTGATCTGAAAAAAATCGATGAGTGGAAGAAAGAAAAATGAAATTATGACCACAGAAATATTTTGGATTAATGAAGAGTCCATGCCAGAAAAGTCTTTAGGTATCATGCCAAGGCCGCGAGGAAAAGACTGGTTGGAAGATGAAATAAAATGGATGGAAATCAAAGGACTAAACTTTTTGGTTTCGCTTTTGGAGTTTGGAGAAATAGAGGAATTGGGATTGACTGAAGAAGCCAGTCTCTGTGAAAAATACAATATTGATTTTATAAATTTCCCCATACAAGACGTTAGCTTGCCCAGGAGTGAAACTGATTTTTTGTCATTGGTAGAAACCTTGAATTCGAAAATCAATGACCAACAAAAAATCGTGATTCATTGTAGAATGGGAATTGGCCGTTCCTCTGTTTTGGCTAGTGCAATTCTGATAAGAAGAGGTGTGCCTAAGGATTTAGTTTTTGAGCTAATTAGCGAATTTAGAACCTTGAGTGTCCCCGATACGGAGGAACAAAAAAATTGGATACTAGCCTTGGCGGATAAAATAGGAACCGACGAATAAAAAATGCCGGCTTACAATACATCCGTAAGCAACCAAGTAAAGAAAACCAAAAACGTAATCCCCGTCATTATTACTCCCGTATAAATGCCCCATTTTTGCCATTTGATTTCCGCCTTAGATTCCGGTGCCTTCTCGTGTATTTTACTTTTTATGCCAAAGTAAAGCGCCAAAAAGCCACATGATACCCAGCTTCCCACCTTTAAATTCATTTTTAGATCCGTAATGCTAGCTTCTGGAATGACTTGGAAAAATTCTAAATAAAGGATGAAAAATAAAACCCACATATACAGTATCCAGAAAAGGATGAAGAAAAAGGCAGATTTTCTCGCGAAAGAATAACTGTCCCATTCTTTAATAGTAGCGAAGGGGAGAATGAAAAAGGTATGGAACATCTGTTTCACTAAAGTCATAGCTGTATGTTGAAGTCAAAATATTTTTTTAAAGATTTCTTAATGATATTGATTTTTTTAAACTCTTTAAAATTTTTAACGCAAGTTTAACGAAACGCTCCAAAATTCCTACCTTAAGCTTATAAATGTACTTTTATCCACCAACCAGAAAATGCGACTATGAAAAATTGGGCCGGAAACATAGAATGGACTCCCACTGCGATTGAATATCCTGCCTCAGAAGAAGCGATCCAACAAGTAGTGTTGAAGGCAATCAATGATCGTCAGAAAATTCGCATGATTGGTACCGGACATTCTTTTACCGCGATCTGTGCCACCAACGAAGTGATGGTCAGTCTCGACCAGTACCAAGGCCTAATCTCCGTAGATCGAGAAAAATATACCGCGACGGTCAAAGCTGGAACGAAATTAAATCTATTGGGCGATCTTTTATTTGAACAGGGGATGGCAATGGAAAATTTGGGCGATGTAGATGTACAATCCATTGCAGGGACGATCAGTACCGGAACACATGGCACGGGCCAGGAATTGGGAACCATCAGTACCCAGGTAATCGCGCTGCGATGGATCAATGGCAAAGGAGAAATGGTAGAATGCTCCGCGGAAAAGAATCATTCCTTGTTTAAAGCCGCTCAGGTTTCGCTTGGATTATTGGGGATCCTAACGGAAGTGACTTTGCAGTGTGTCCCTGCTTATAAATTGCTGGTTCAAAACCGAAAAGAAAGCATCGAGAAACTCTTGCCAGAAGTAAAAGCGCGACATGCCAATAATAGAAATTTTGAATTTTATTGGATGCCTTATACGGATTTGGCTTGGACCAAAACTTCGAACATTGTTGAATTGGGAGAACCCGATAAAGATAATTTTTTTAATTACTGGAGCGAATATGTCTTAGAGAATTATGGCTTTAAATTGCTCTGCGAATGGGCTCATTTGTTTCCCTCCCAAAACGAAAGGATCTCCAAGATATCAGCCGCCGCGATTACCGAAGTCAAAAAAGTCCATTATAGCCACAAAGTTTATGCGACCCAAAGACTGGTTCGATTCAAAGAAATGGAATACAATATTCCCGTAGAAGCTTTTGATGAGGTCTGGAAAGAATTGATGAAAATTGTCAACTCTAGAAAATATAATATTCATTTTCCGATAGAAAATCGAGTTGTCAAAGGCGATGATATTTTACTGAGTCCCGCTTATCAAAGAGACTCGGCTTACATTGCCTGTCATGTGTATAATAAAAAAGACCACCATGCTTATTTTAAGGCGCTCGAAGATTTATTTAGGGCCTATGGCGGTCGGCCACATTGGGGGAAAATGAATAATTTGACGGCTAAAGATGTTGCGGATTTATATCCAGCGTTTTCTTCTTTTGCGACACATCGTGCGGATCAAGATCCAGATGGTGTTTTTTTGAGTCCTTATTTTCAAAAGTTATTTGGTATAAACTAGCTTCATTTTTTATCGAAAAAAAACATCCAAGGAATTGCAAGCATCTTATTTTAAAACTCTCAATCAAAGCTTAAAGAATTACCAAAGGGCGATCCCCTGTTTGTTGTTGGATCTGGATATTTTGGATAAAAATATCAAGACCTTGAGCGAGAGTATTCGACCAGAAGCTTCTCTAAGAATTGTCGTAAAATCTCTTCCCACCCTCGACCTGATTCACTACCTCCTCGATCAATTCAAGACGACCAAATTGATGGTTTTTCATCAGCCTTTTTTAACCGATTTATTTTTAAATGGAAACCGAAAAATGGAAGTATTACTCGGTAAACCCATGCCCGTAAAAACAGCCGCTTACTTTTTTAAAAGCCTCGAAAATTCCCAATGCCTAAATGATCCTTTTCAACAAATCCAATGGCTGGTAGATACTCCCAAGCGAGTGGAAGAATATTTGGAACTAGCTCAACAAGGGAAACAAAAAATCCGATTGAATCTGGAAATAGATATTGGTTTGCACCGAGGAGGTTTTGCAACTGTAGAAGACTTAGCCAATGCATTGGAAATGATAAAGCAACATCCAGATCATTTAACCTTTAGCGGCTTGATGGGCTATGATCCGCATATTGTAAAAGTGCCTGCGATCCTTCGTTCCCAAAAGAAATCTCTGGAATTGGCTAATGTGTTTTATCAGACTTGTAAAGACTTGATCAAAACTAAATTTCCTACTTTGTGGAAGGAAGATTTGACTTTCAATGGAGCAGGAAGCCCCACGGTCTCCCTGCACGAGAGTGCGGATTCGCCATTGAATGATATTTCTGCGGGCTCTTGTCTGGTGAAGCCATCAAGCTTTGACCTGCCTGGCTTAAGTCGCTTCGAAGCTGCTGCATTTATTGCAAGCCCTGTATTGAAAAAAATGAAAGGGACCAATATTCCTGGATTGGAACGGTGGAAAGGAATCATGAATTGGATCAGTAAAAGAAATCGACAATCTTTTTTTATCTATGGTGGCTACTGGAAAGCAGATTATTATTATCCTCCAGGCTTAAAGGCCAATACGCTTTTTGGCGAATCGACTAATCAAAGTTTAGTCAATGTCCCAGCTCAGACTTCCTTGGAAGTAGATGACTTTGTGTTTTTACGACCTCAGCAAAGTGAGTTTGTTTTTTTACAATTTGGAAAAATATTAGTTTTGAGAAAAGGAAAAGTTATCGAAGAATGGGAACCCTTAAATAACAGTTGAGGGCGGTAAAAAAAACAGAAACAAAATCTCAATTTGATGTCTACCAAAAGTCTGTAAAAAAGACTTTCTCAAAACCTTAGTTTAATTTTTTCGCTACCTAATTATAATGCCAAATGCTATCCTTAATAGATTGGTTTTTACCAGCTACTAAAGTTTTAAAAAAAAATAGCATGGAAACTTAAAATAAAATCTACTCATTTTATTATCGGTTTTGTGTAGCAATTGGTCGTTCGTTTATATTTTTATCAATATATTGTTTAGTCCGTAGGATATAGGGTTTTTATTGAAAAAAGATCAGAATTAAGTACTGCTTTCTTTTGTAATATCAAAAAGAAATCTCATATTAGAATATTGTCAGAACAAAGGGAGATCAAAATAACACTGAATTGTTTGAGGTGTATTTGATTGATTGCCTTATTGTGTTTTCCCTACCTCAAGAAGTATTTTATATTCCGAAAATATTTTGTCTGAACGTTAAATTGATCTGTGAAATCAGTTTAGCAATCTCAAAGAACTAATGCCTGAATTTAGAATGGGATTGGTGTACTCTACGACCAATCATTTGTTACCCTTTATTGCCAAAGTGCTTTAAAAGACACTAGTGTAATTATTGGATTGGAGCTCTTTCCTATGAAAGAGGCTGTACTCCTTTTGGGTTTTTAAAACCAAGCGACTGCGAGGTTATAGGACTCCTATTGCCTGCTACAAATATTTTCTAAACCTTAAATTTCTTTTTATGAAAATCCAAATGAAATCTTTACTCTCTTTTTTAATGATCTTATGTTTGGGATTCCAAATGAATGCTCAAATTACACAGTCTCCTAACCTTGGAATCTACAATGGTGCGCCACCATTTACAGGCTTCCAGGAATTTACCGCTATCGGTGAATCTGGCGGTGTTCCCGGACCGATCAATAATTGTGATATCTACGGCTTCCGCGCGCAAACTAGCATCGGTAATAATGTCAATGTAGGAATCGCTACCCGTCCTGGAAAACTTCCGAACACCGTAGTACGGACTCCAACAGTTCTCTGGGGAGTCAATAAGCGATTAGAATTTCTCATTAATGGTTTATCTACCGGTCAGTCCAATGGTTCCAATTTGGGTTGTGGAAAACGAATTGCTTATTGGTATGATTCTCCTTCTAATAATCGGGTATTAACTATTTACGGTTCCGCATTTGCATCGAGTGGAACTTGGCAAACATCAGATCGAAGATTGAAGCGAAATATCTTAGAGATTCCCAATGCGCTTGAGATCGTTCGCCAATTGAATGGGGTGACTTACGAATACAACAAAGATGGTTTTCCGGATCTAAACCTTCCTGCCAATAAGCAGTTTGGATTCATTGCGCAAGATGTAGAAGCAGTCGTACCTTCTGCAGTGGAAGATGCGGATACCGATGAGTTTGATGATACGGAATTTAAAATGATGCAGTACACCCAGATTATTCCGATACTCACCGAAGCGATCAAAGAACAACAAGTGATCATCGAAAACCAAGAAGATCTTTTATTTGATCAATTGGAAATCAATGAACAACAGACCAGAGTGATTGCCTCTCTGGAAGATCGTCTGACTAAACTCGAAGCGATGCTTGGAGGAAAAGGCCTACAACGTTCCAATGCGAAGGAGCAAATTAATGCACTCCAAGGGGTGAGCTTAAAACAAAATCGTCCCAATCCTTTTAAAGGAAAAACAGCCATTGATTATGTCATTCCTTCCGACATGGAAAATGCACAATTGATGATTTTTGATGTGAGTGGAAAAGTCTTGAATAGTTTTGCCTTGGCTCCGGGTAGTGGTCAATTGACCATTGATGTAAATGAACTAACTGGCGGAATGTATTTTTACACCATAGAAAATAATGGCCAAACGATAGCGCGACAGAAAATGCTGGTAAAATAGGACTGCCTTTGTTTTAATTTTTTAGTATTTTTTTTGAATATAATCTGCTAAGTTCAAAGCCACTTCAAATTTTGGAGTGGCTTTGCCTTTTTGCTTCCTCTTGTTTTATAGCTTTGTCCTAGCTGTAGGTTTTTATATTTTTTCCTATCCTTTAAAAATAGTAGCTTTAGCAAACACCTTTAAAGTCAGCAATGATAAGACTCGACCCTCAACAAAAAAAAGGTGATCGAAGAATGGGAACCATTCAATAATACTTTGAAGTTGTTTTAAAATGGGGGTTGAAATTAGTTGTAAGCGTCCCGACGAAATGTCGGGAACGAAGCTCCCCTTCAATAAATTCAGGGCAAGCTTCTTCGACAAGCTCAGAGCAGGCTATTTTTTTTTCGTAGCCAAAGCTACGGTGAAAAAAATTAGCTGAAATGACCGAATGATCCCGCAGGGTAATGCATGACAATGCATTAAATGAGGGAACCGCTAAGCGGACGGGCAGCCTGAATTCAATGACTTGCAAATAAATCATCTACCTATTTTTTAAACAACTTCTTTACTGTTGTTTTAAAAAAAGACCTAATCAAAACTTAATTCAATGAGTACCAAAGAAGCCAAAGAAAACTGTGTTTTTTGTAAAATCCTAAATAAAGAGCTCCCTGTGAGCATGATCTATGAAGATGAGCAAGTAGCCGTATTTGTAGATCTCTTTCCTGTAAACGAAGGACATCTCCTGATCATCCCAAAATACCACGCCCCCTATATGGCGGATGTAAAGACCGAAACCTTACAACATATGATGGCCATTGCACAAAAGATGAATGCCGCCTTAAGAGCCTCCAAATTCCCTTGCGATGGCGTTAATTTATTTTTAGCAGATGGCGAAGCGGCACAACAAGAAGTTTTTCATAGCCACCTGCATGTTTATCCTCGGTTTTATGAGGATGGCTTTGGTTTTAAATACGATAGAAGCCGGCATTTTGTAGAAAGGGAAAGAGCGAGAATGGATGAGATTGCTTTGGAATTGAAGAAGGCAATGGCAGGGTAGAAGCGGTGGTTAATTTCAGGGATGATTTTTGTATAGATTAAATCAGTTTTATTTTTAAGAAAATATTCTTTTATCTCTCAAATTAATAGCATGCATTCTTACCCAAAAAATTTCGCCCTACTTTTGTTACTCGCCTGCCTACCGCTCTTGCAAAGTTGTAAGAAAGAGGACCTCAGTCCCGATGATTTTGGTATTTTCTCCAGTCAAGATGAAACGACTTTGATTATGAATGGCGTCATTGATTCCAACACGCCAGGTCACTGGGAAAATATAATTGCTGTTTACCCAAATGTCAATACTTTGCTGATGAAGGATTGTCCAGGCTCGGATGATGACGATGCGAATTTAAAAGTCTCTCGAAAAATCAGAAACCAAAATGTCAAAATTCATTTAGCTGCGGATGCAGTAATTGCTTCGGGAGCAGTAGATATGTTTCTAGCCGGAACGACCCGAACCCGAGAGGCCGGAAGTCAAATCGGTGTACACTCCTGGGCGGATGGTAATGGCGAAGAAGCGACAGACTTCCCCGTAGGGAACTCCAATCACAAACCATATATCAAATACTACGAAGAAATGGGCTTTTCCGAAACGGATGCTTCCGCCTTCTATTATTTTACCATCAATGCAGCTTCTGCGAATGACATTCATTGGATGACCGATGAAGAGATTGCGCAGTATAAACTACTGACTCAATAGCGTTTTAATTTTTTTCTTCTTCAGGAAGTGTTCTCATTGCTTCGCAAATTATTCTTGAAAGAAGAGATTCTTATTTTAGTGATCCACTTTTAAATTTTTAATTCAGAGAATAGTCCTACTACTTTAAAAGTAATCCGGACTTGTGTTGATACCTTTAAGCAACTTCAAAGTTTAATCACACCACCTTAATAATCGAAACATTGAAAACCTATTTATTCTTTCTCCTCTCTTTTTTTGGACCATTCTATCTGGCTGCCCAAATGGACAGTATCCTACATGATACTTACCAACGAAGCTTTCTCGTTCATTTGCCTCCAAATTATTCTCCGAATGAAGAAACCGCATTGCTCATCGCCATGCACGGTGGTTTTGGTTCTGCTAGCAATCTGCAAAACCAATCTCAATTAAGTGCCAAGGCAGACACCGAAAATTTTATCGTCGTTTACCCTGAAGGCGTCAAAGGCGGGGTGTTGGACATCCGGACTTGGAACGCTGGAGAATGCTGTGGCTTTGCGAGTAATTTCAATGTAGATGATGTAGGTTTTATCAATGCCTTGCTGGATACTTTGATCCAGAGGTATTCGATTGATACCGAACGAATTTATGCAGCCGGGATGTCCAATGGTGGCTTTATGGCTTATCGATTGGCTTGTGAATTGTCGGAGAGAATTGCTGCCATTGCTTCGGTAGGAAGTTCGATGAGTCTGCCGGAATGTACGCCCTCCCGAGCTGTTCCCCTTATTCATTTTCATTCTTATTTGGATGAGAATATTCCTTATGCGGGAGGTGTGGGAACTGCCGGAGCCTCCAATCATTTTAATATTTCACAAGATTCTATTCAAAGCATTTGGAGCGCACTAAATGCCTGTCCGAGTGAAAAAGAAGTCGTGGTGGATAATGAAGAGTATACTTTTATTCGCTACGATGATTGTGCCTGCGGCAGCAAAATTGATCACTATACCACTCAGGATGGCGGCCATTCCTGGCCTGGAGGTGTGGCCACTCCTGTGGGCGATCCCACTTCCAAATTTATCAATGCCAATGATTTGATGTGGACCTTTTTTCAACAATACACTTTGACTTGCGATAATACTTCTTCCCTTAATCCAACTGCAAAGAATACAACTGATTTTATCCTTTCTCCCAATCCTTCTACCGGGATCTTTGTTTGCGAAAGTTCTATCTTATCGCAGCCTTACCAATTGAGTGTTTTTGATAGCCAGGGAAAAATGGTTCTAGAAGTCGAGGATACTCCGATTCTGGATTTGTCTGCTCAGCTACCCGGCTTGTATTATTTGAGGATAAAAAGCGAAGGGCAGCATCTAATAAGGAAAATGCTTAAAATGGATTAGTGGGTGTTTTCCAATTTTTCCTTAGAGGCTTGGGTTTCCTTTTCTTGTTGCACAAAATTATCGACTGGAATAGAAAAATAAAAAGTCGTTCCCTGACCTAACTTACTGTCCAACCAAATCTCACCCTCAAAGTTGTGAACAATTTTCTTGCACAAAGAAAGGCCTAGGCCCGATCCCGTATAATTCATCCGGGTATGAAGTCGCTTAAACATTTCAAAAATTTTCTTGTGGTAGGCGGGTTCAATACCAATGCCATTGTCGGCGATGGAAAAGATATAAAATTGGCCTTCTTTTTTTAGGTCGATTCTTATTTCTGGATTAGCATTTTCATTATAGCGGATGCCGTTTTCAATTATGTTTTTAAATAAGAAATAAACCTTTGAAGGCCTGCCTTTTAGGTGAGGCAAGCTTTGGTTGATATAGATACTGGCGGTCTTTTCTTTAATCGATTGAGAAAAAGAACCTGTGATTTTTTGGATCACCTCGTTGAGATCTATCGTTTTGATGCTTTCCTCACTTTTACTCACACTGGAATATTCTAGTACATCCTGGATGAGCATGTTCATTTGTTGCGTATTTTTGAGAATGTAAGACATGTATTCTTTGGCGTTCTCGCTGGCTACAGATTGAACTTCGCGACGGAGTAGGGCGGTGAAACTATTGATATTCCGCAAAGGTTCTTTTAAGTCGTGAGAAGCAATGTAGGAAAAACTTTCCAGTTCTTCGTTTGACTTTAATAAATCCAGGTTGACCGCTTCTAATTCTTGTGTACGGATTTTTACTTTCTCCTCTAATAATTCCCGACTGGCATAACTCAAGCGATAGGCTCGGAAAATAAAGAAACCCAATAAAGCAACCAATAGCGTAATCAATCCCAATAAATTATTGAGCATTTTCTGACTGTGGATTGTTGCTAATTGTTCGTTTTGTTTGGCTTTCAATAATACATTTTCAGATTCCTTTTGCTTCGTTTGATATTGTTTTTCTAATTTAGAAACGTATTTTATCTTTTCATCAGAAAACAAACTATCTCTCAGGTTTAGATAAAATTGATGATGATTAAAAGCGGCTTCGTAATTTTCTTTTTCGGCGTATAATTGGGCGAGCTCCTCGCTTAAGACCATTTCCTGTTCTATATATTTATAGGTCTTGGCCAATTCTAAACCCTTCTGACCAATTCTTATCGCCTGATCTGTTTTTTGAGTTTTCTGATAGATTTCCATCAGGTTAATATTGGTCCATAATAGTAATTCAAAGTCGCCAATTTCTTCTGCCAAGCTTCTGGCTTCATTACCTTCCAAAATAGCTAATTCTGTTTTATCTTGTTTTAGGTAAATCAAGCTCTGGGATATTTTTATTTCACTCAGACTGGTTTTGTCATTTAATTGTTCCCCTAAATTTTTGGCAATAGTGAAATGCTCCGTCGCCGCAGTTAATTCGTTTTCTTCAAAATGCATTTCTCCAATAATTTGGTGACACCAAATCAATAAATCTGCTTTTTTACTTTGTTTGCCTATTGCTAAAGCACGATTGAAATATTCTTTTGCTTCCTCTTTATTGCCATTGTTTGCGTGTAGACTACCAATATTTCCTAAACCAACAATCTGCTTAGAAGAATCCTTCTTTTCTATCGCATGAGCAATGGATTTTTGATATAATTTTAGCGCATTTTCCGTATCTCCATTTCTTTCATGGATGATGGCCATATCATTGCAAGCCCATGAGGCTAAAGTATAATTCTGGATGCTTTCTGCAATGGCCAGACATTCCATATTATTAGCGATCGATTTTTCAGGATCTCCTCTCAAATCATAATATATAGCCAATACATTTAAGGCACCGGCTTTGCCTTTGGGATAATCTATTTTCTCTGAAAGCTCCAAAGCTTCAGAACCTAAATCATAAGTCTTTTGCAAGTCAATTCTATAATACTTGAAGCCTATCTTATTAAGTAAGTCGATTCGTTCGGTTACAATGGTTGAAGTAGAAAGAACTTCTTGTAGGCTATCAATTTCTAGACTTTGCCCAAAAGAAATCGTAGGAAAGAGTACCAATAGGAAGAGGGGGATTTTTGCAATATAGCAAGGAATAAATCTATTCATTATTTAGAATTAGCTTCAATTTTTAATATAAGTGCTCGGACAAAAATAGGTTTAAGAAAATGATCGAGACTATTTTTTTATCAGACGAGGCGGAAAACACAGACATAGCCTTACAGGCTGACCGGAAATTCGATCTATGAACACATTAAAAAATGAGGTTATTTGTAAAGATATATAACCAATTTCAATGTGTTCGTAAAAAGTTCTTTGACAATTCGGGGATAATTCACTTTTATTCATTTTTAGAGACTGAGGTGCAGTAAAGGGTACTAAAAACTTTAAAAAAGAAAATAGGTGAGCCACCATTTTACGCAAATTGTAAGTTAAACACATTAAGGTAAATTCCGCTTTTACCTTTTGTAAACCTCGCAGTAGAAATTGGGTATAGCCGAGATTATATTTTAGGTGTCCAAATATAGCTTCTATCGGATGAAGTCGTTTCGAATACGTTTTCTTTCCTTCATCGCTATTTAGTCGAGCCTTCATTTCCTCTCGAAGGTATTCTCTTTTCTCTCGGGTTATCACACGGCGAGCTGTTTTGGGTTTACAACATTGACTTTGAAAAGGACAAGTTTTACAATCATTTGTTCGGTAATTATCAAATTCCTGTTTCGTACTTTTCTTTTTACTACTCCTATAATAAACTAAGGTTTGACCAGCCGGACAAGTGTAAGTATTTTTGATT
>CALLVY010000527.1 GCA_938015925.1 uncultured Saprospiraceae bacterium | reverse complement strand
TTGGCCAAGGCGCAAAAGGATTTTACGGAACAACAAGTTGAACGGGAGCAATTGCTTTACGAAACAGAAGTTCGTCAATTGGTCGATCAGATCAATTACCTGACGGAGGAATTAAAATTAAACCAAGAAATTCAAAAAGTGGCCACTGAGCGATTTGAGATCACCCAAAAGAGTTTTGTTTTAGGAGCTATCAATACCACCGAATTGATTTTGGCACAGCAAGAAAGAGATCAAGCCTCGAGAGCTTTAATCTATACGATCAGAGACTATTGGCAAGCTTATTATGATTTGAGAAATCGAACTTTATACGATTTTGAGAAAGAAGAAAATCTAACTTATCAGTAGTTGTTAAGCCCATTTTACAATCAAGTTAAACCTTAAAAGTCAAACACCAAAAAAATAGGAACATGAAAAAAATTAATCTAATTCTTTGCAGTCTTTTATTCGCTAGTCTACTTTTTGGACAAAGTTCTACCTCTTGTAAGTCGACGAAATCTTCCATCTCCGTAAGTGAGGGAGAGAATTCTTATTCTCTGGAAGCCTCTTTTTCTGAAGGTTTGAAAGAAGAAGTGAAAGAAGCAGTAATGGACTTTTTGGGAAAAGAAAATGCAAAAGCGGTACGCAATGGCTGGCAATGGGAAAAATACATGGGCGATGATTTGGCCTACCGTTTTCGAATTAAAGAAAATAGCTGTGAGATCAATTTGGAACAGCGTTTTTTGGAGGAAGTGGAGTACGAAGATTTAATAGATTTCTGTGGAAGGGTTAAAGACTTGATGGGAGGGGAGAAGTCGCCCGCGATTTCTATAGACGAAGAAGGAACTACTATTTCGGTTCAAGGGGATTTGGATTTGGACTTGTCTGGCAGGCCAGTGAAAATGAAAGTAAATGACGAAGTGTTTAGTTTGAATGCTTCTTATAAATCAGAGAAACAAGCTCAGGTAGAACGAAAGATAATTTCCGTTTTGGGAACTCCAAATGTGGAAAACAAAAATCAAAGAGAGTGGAGAAAGAAAAGCAATGGCGTTTTGCTTTATCAGTTTATTATCAAAAGCAAACGATGTGAGATCTTTATTGACAAAACTAAAATGAATGAGGAAGAAGGGATGAAATTGCAAAATCTAGGATTTGCAGTGGCGGGGAAAGTCCTCTAAACCCCAATAACAATTCTTAATAATAAAATAAAATACAGCATAATGATATCACTACAAAACATCAATAAAGTTTACCGAACCAAAACCATCGAGACTTTGGCGCTAAACGAAATCAACCTGGAAGTGAGCGAAGGCGAATTTCTATCCATCATGGGTCCTTCTGGTTGTGGTAAAAGTACGCTCTTGAATATTATCGGATTGATCGACGAGCCTTCCAGTGGAAATATCACGATCGCCAATCAAACCGTCAACGGATACAACAGCAAAGACATGGCTCATTTTCGGAATGAAAAACTGGGTTTTATTTTTCAAAGTTTTCATCTTATCAATGATCTTTCGGTGATAGACAATGTAGAATTGCCTTTGCTGTATCGGAAAAGTGTCAGCGCTTCAGAAAGACGTCGATTGGCAGAGGAAGCATTATTGAAAGTAGGATTAAAAAATAGAATGTCTCATTTTCCTGCTCAACTTTCCGGTGGCCAAAAGCAAAGAGTAGCGATCGCCAGAGCGATTGTAGGCAAGCCCAATATTATTTTAGCAGATGAACCAACAGGAAACCTCGATTCCGCAATGGGCAATGAAATTATGAACATCCTCCTTCAGCTCAATCAAGAAGAAAAAACCACCATCGTCATGGTAACTCACGATGAAAGTATGGCCCGTAAGACCAACCGTCTAGTGAGATTGTTTGATGGAGCGCAAGTAAGCTAAAGATTCCGAACCCATTTAGCCAAAAAAATAAAACAGAAAATTATGTTGAAAAATTATTTCAAACTCGCTATAAAAGTTTTGGGAAGGAGAAAGTTCTTTACTTTCGTAAGCCTCTTTGGGATCAGCTTTACCCTTATGATCTTGATGCTTATCACCGCCTTCTTACAAACGGAATTGGGAAGCGATGCCCCCATGACGGAAAAGGATAACCTGGTTTATCTACCTGCTATATCCATCAAAAGAGCCGTCAAAGATACCGTCGTAGAAAGAGATACTTCTTATCAGGAAGGAATAATGATTGTAGATTCTACCGTCACTTATCCAGAACGGATAAACTCCCATTCTCGATCAAATCCCAGTTATTATTTTGTAAATAAATATGGACGAGATGTCGTGCCTGCGAAAAATTACAGCATTTATAACAACAGTTCTTATGACTTTTTTCTGAATAGTAAAAAACTAACCTTTCGGGCTTTACTGACCGATGAACGGTTTTGGGAAATCTATGATTTTTCTTTTGTAGAAGGTCAGGCTTATCGCAAAACTCAAGTGGATAATGGAGAGGCCATCGTTGTTTTGACTCAGAAAGCCTGTCGTCAGTATTTTGGCCAAGAAAGTGGGGTCATTGGAAAAGAAGTGGTGTTTGAAGGGCAAACTTATACGGTGAGTGGTGTGATCAAAGATCCAAAGAGTTTTCATGTTTATGTAAATGCGGAAGCTTATATTCCATATACCAATTTGCCTCCGGCAGTATTGGGAGGTACCGGGCTTATGGATGGTTTTGAAGTCGTTTACCAGGCCCATACACCTGCGGATATCCCAAAAATTAAAAAAGAATTAGAGCATCGAGCCAATTTATTTGAAGAGTTCAGAGACGATTATGCCACTTATAATCGGTTGGAAATGATGAGCTATACTTTTAGAGAACGCTACGCGGATAACCTCTATGACGAAGACGATGATCCAGCACAAAATCTAAAAACCGTTCAATGGCTTTTAATTTTTCTCCTAAGCCTTTTCGTGATTCTGCCAGTTCTCAATTTGGTTAATCTAAACATCAGCAGAATCATGGAACGCTCTTCTGAAATTGGCGTCCGCAAAGCTTTTGGTGCTCATTCCAGTAACATTCTTTTTCAGTTTGTTTTTGAAAATGTGATCCTTACGTTTATTGGTGGACTCATCGGATTTATTCTGGCCATAGGTATGATCAAATTGATCAATGAAAGCCATGTCTTATACGAAACGACGCTTGGATTTAATTTCAAAATATTTTTCTACAGCTTTTTGATATGCCTGTTTTTTGGTGTGCTGTCTGGTTTGTTGCCAGCCTATAAAATGTCAAAAGTTCATATCGTAAATGCCCTAAAACAAAATCAAAGATGATCAAGCATATATTAACCTTAATCTGGAATAAGAAGAGAAGTAATTTCTTGCTTTTCCTCGAAATCTTTCTCGCCTTTATCGTGCTTTTCTCGGTACTTACTTTGGTGACTTACAACCTGAGAAATTACAGCACACCGATTGGTTTTGACACCGAAGATGTTTGGGTCGCCTATTTGGAAATCGACGAAAGTGTAGATTCGCTGACGAATATAGATATGAAGCGCCGAATCAAACAGGAATTAAATGCCTTTCCCGAAATTAATGGAGTCGGGTATTCCAATAGCTGTGTTCCTTTTAATGATAGCAATAATGCCTTTGGTCATAGGGAAAATGGCTTTCGTTTGTTTTCTTTTGTCATCGAAGCAGATGTAGATTACCCGGAGGTAATGGATGTTAACGTTGTGGAAGGACGAACATTTAACGAGTCCGATGCTTATGCCAAACATACTGCGGTCTTGATTACTCAAGGTTTAAGGGATCAGTATTTTGGAGATCGAGAGGTAGTGGATAGTATTTACCTAATGGATAATGATGAACCTTGGAAAATTGTAGGAGTCATCGATGCCTATAAATACCACGGCGATTTTTCGGATGAAAACAGAGTGATGTTGAAATATGAACCGCAGCTGGAATCCAGATTCTTTTCAGCACTGATTGAATTGAATGGAGCAGTCGGCCCTGAATTTGAAGAGAAAGTCAATAAGGCCATTGCCGGAGTAATCAATCGAAGTGATTTTGTCATCAAACACCTCAAGACGGAAAGAGAATTGACCAGCCGGGAGTATTGGGTGCCGATTATCGCCTTGTTTTCTATTTGTGGGTTTTTGATCCTCAATATCGCACTCGGATTATTCGGTGTCCTCTGGTACAATATCAACAAACGCAGACCAGAAGTTGGCTTGAGAAGAGCCATTGGAGCAACCAAGTATTCGATTTCCAGCCAGTTTATCCTCGAGATTCTTTTTGTTACTTTCATTGGTCTATTGGTTGGACTATTTTTTGCCGCACAACTTCCCATTCTAAAATTAGTAGATATCGAAAACATCAACTATTATTACGCCATGGGAGGAGCAATGGGCATCATCATTACTGTAGTTTTGATTTGTTCTTTTTATCCAAGCCAGCAAGCTGCTCGGATTCACCCTGCTTTAGCTTTGCATGAAGATTAAGAAGAAAAGAAGTGTACTTGGTGAAGCCTCCTTTGGTTGGTTTCCCGCAGATTGTGCAGCGCACGCAGAGTTCGACATCGGAGAACGATACGAGGAACGAACTGATTACATTCAATCGTAAAAGATTTGCGCAATCTGAGGGAGACCATATACCACCCTTTCCTCCTTATTAACTTCTTAACTTTGTACCTAAAAAACCAAGCCGAAAGGACTCTTATCTATTACTATGGAAAAAACCAAAATACTAATCGTCGATGACGACATGGCCGTATGCACTTCGATCAGCCTTTTGCTGAAAAGAGGCGGTTATGCCACGCGATTTATCAATCGCCCCGCAGAAGCCCTTTCCGTCATTGAAGAATTTGATCCAGCTTTGATTCTTTTGGATATGAATTTTACCGTAGATACCTCTGGCAAGAAAGGCTTACAAGTCTTAGGCGAAATTCGCGAAATACACACTCGGATTCCAATCATCCTAATGACGGGTTGGGCCACGGTACAACTAGCCGTACAAGGAATGAAAATAGGAGCGAGTGATTTTATCGCCAAACCCTGGGACAACAAACAGATGCTGTCCTCTGTCAAAACCCTATTGGCTTTACAAGAGGTTCAGAAGAAAAAAGAAAAGACGGCGACTCATTTTGAACACATCATTGGAGAAGACCCCCAATTTAGAGAGGTCTTAGAAATGGCACAACGCGTGAGTAAGACCGATGCGAGTGTATTGGTGATCGGAGATAGTGGTACCGGAAAAGAATTGATCGCAGAAGCCATTCACTACGAAAGCAATAGGGCAGAAAACCCTTTTGTCAAAGTCAACTTAGGAGGAATCTCATCTTCTTTGTTTGAAAGTGAAATGTTTGGACATAAAAGAGGTGCTTTTACGGATGCGAGTACCGATAGAGTAGGGCGTTTTGAATTGGCGGATACGGGCACTATTTTCTTGGATGAAATTGGAGATTTGGAAGCGAGTAGCCAAGTGAAGTTGTTGAGAGTTTTGCAGGAGAGTACCTTTGAAGCATTGGGGAGTAGCCAGTCGAAAAAAATTGATTTTAGAGTGGTCAGTGCAACCAATAAGAATTTGGAACAAATGGTATTGAACGATACCTTTCGCGAGGATTTGTTTTACCGAATCAATCTTATTAAATTAAAAATTCCATCCTTGGCGGAACGGAGGGGAGATATTCCTTTATTGGTTCGCTTTTTTATAGAAAATCTTCGGATGACTTATGATAGTCCCGACCTTCGGGTGCATCGCGATGCCATGAGTTGGCTGGAAAAGCAAAGCTTTCCGGGGAATATTCGGCAACTAAGAAATCTGGTAGAAAGTACCGTTTTGACTTCGCGAAATCCTTACTTGCAAGTTGAGGATTTCAAACGACAGTACCAAGGTTCTGCTCTGCGCGCCCAGCAAGTAAAATTGCCATCGGTCGGTGCCATCTCTTTGGAAGAAATGGAAGTTCGTATGATCAAAAAAGCATTGACCTTTCACAATAATAAAATTGCGGATACCGCTCGTGCATTGGGGATTACCCGAAGCGCTCTTTATCGTCGATTAGCCAAGTACAATATTCCATATGAGTCTTAAAGTCAAATATTTTTTATTCATCCTATTGATTCATGGGGTTATTGCCCTTTTGGTTTTTCAGGTATTGAAAGAAGAACAATTGTATTTTCTTTTAGCAGAAATAGGCATTATTCTTTCTTTGGTATTGTCCTACCTTATCTACCGTTCTTTTATCCAGCCTTTAGATTTTATCGCCTCCGGTACCAATGCCATCGAAGATAAAGATTTCAATGTCAAGTTTGTAAAAACGGGGGCCTTAGAAATGGATCGGCTGGTGGAGGTGTATAATAAAATGATCGACAACCTTCGCAATGAAAGAATTCAAACCGAGGAGCAACATTATTTTTTGGAAAAATTAATCCAGGCTTCTCCTGCCGGGATTTTAATTCTGGATTATGATGATCGCCTGACGGTGGCCAATCCCAAGGCCAAAGAATTATTAAACTTAAAAGAAGGATGGCTCAATCAGCCTTTGACGCTAATCAAAAATGAAGTATTGAGTGCAATGGTGAAAATTCCGATTGGTCAATCGGAAGTGATTTCTGTAAAAGGACA
>CALLVY010000526.1 GCA_938015925.1 uncultured Saprospiraceae bacterium | reverse complement strand
AACATGCCTTTTTATCCTACTCTTCGTCTCGTTCTCCCCTTAATAGCTCAGGCTATTAGGGTCCGAGCGTTCCTCGATTAGAATAAAAATTCAAGGCTCAAAACATTCATTAACTTTTGTTACACGGTATTAAACAACTTCATCATTAATAATTTTTGGTATTTTTCTTTTGCTTCTTCATCTCTTTAATTAATCGCCCCAGATCTTTATCCTTTTTTTTTCGCTCTTGGGCATTGGAGGCAAAGTGTGTTTTTTCCTTTTCTATTTTTCGAAAATTGGCATAAGCGGCTTCTTCTATTTCCCCATTTTCCACTGCTTCCAAAATAGCGCAACCATACTCATGGGTATGGGAACAATCTTTGAACGTACATTTTTGAGCATAATTAAGAATGGCTTCGAAAGTCGTTTCCAAACCTCCTGTGGTATCCGCAATTCCAACCTCCCTCATTCCAGGATTGTCAACTAAGATTCCTCCATTTTCTAAGACAAATAATTCTCGATGACTCGTGGTGTGTTTTCCTTTATTGACGCTCTCGCTAATCTCCTTGGTTTTCATTTGCTCCTCCCCTGCCAAACTATTCAACAGCGTAGATTTTCCAACGCCGGAAGAACCAAGAAGGCAATAAGTTTTGCCTTTTTCTAAAAGCACTTCAAGTGCAGCATATCCAGTGGTTTGATTGCTTACAGCAATTACGGAAATTTCCTGATGTCGATGATTAATTTGATCTATACATTTTTTCAATTTCTCTTCATTAATCAAATCAACTTTACTTAAAACAACCAAAGGCTTAACTCGAGCCGCATGGCAAATCGTCAAATATCTTTCCAGTCTATTTAAATTAAAATCTCTATCAACGGCCTGGATAATTATTCCATAATCAATATTTGTAGCAATTATTTGCACCCTTCCTTGTTTACCAACGGCTTGTCTTTCTATAATCGAATGCCTTGGATAAATCACATGAATCAATGCTTTGCCTTCATCGTATTCAGAAAAAGCAACCCAATCACCAACCGCCGGAAAATCAGCTCGACTTTCTGCTGTAAACCTCAAATTACCAATCAACTCCGCATCCAATTCCTTTTCGGCATTGCGGAGCACATATCTTTCTTTATGTTCCGATACAACGCGAGCAACTTCAAAGTTTTCCAATTTTTGCTCTATCCTATACTGCTTTAAGTCTTCGTTATATCCTAAATCGTCAAGGGTCATTTTATTGATTTTAAGGGTAATTAGAAATGGCGATTACAACATAAGTACTTATACAAAGTAAATATTATTTCTATACAAAACAAACCAACACAGCAAAGGGCTTCAAAGCACTCAGACAAAAACAAAAAAAAGGCAGCACTTTTCAAAGTACTGCCTTTCTCTTATTGCAAGAACAAGAACGCTTATAAGTAAGTATTTTTTTTACTCAAAAAACTCTTGCCGTCAAATATTTAATCTTCCCACATTCTCAAAAATCGTCCATAAGCGGGTCGTCCTTCTCCCCTACTAATGACATTGTAAATTCCAGATTCCCATTCGCTTACTTGCAAATAAACGGCATTGCGTCCTATGGTCAAATCTGCTTCCATGCGATGGACGAGTTGTCCTTGTTGATTGTAAAATTCAATGAGTGCCGTTTGATTTTTGAAAGAATAAACCTCAAAGGTAACTTGCGAACTAGAAGGATTAGGATAAATTTTGTCAATGGTTAAACCTTGATTCCCCGGAGTTTTTTGTTCGCGGTTTTCAGGAACACTTCCACTCACATTGACACTTTGTAAAATCGTACAGATTTCCTGCCACTCTTCATCGAACAATTTTATTTCTACATTATAGGTGCCATTGCTGAGGCCACTTACCGTCAATGGATCTGAGCAGGTACCATCGAGACATTCAAAAGCAACCGTCCAGTTGGGGCGGAAAACTTTTAGGAGTACATGTGGTTCTAATAGTAAACCGGTGACTGTAATTTCACCAGCACCAGAAGCGATCGTAATCGCATCGCATCCACGAAGTGGTTCGTTGCAATTGTCCAAAATCTCTTGAGCAGAATTACAACCTGCTAAATTATCATCAATCAATAGTAATCCTGCAACACCATTGCCATTTAACAATGGAAAAGCACCACAACAATCGGCCAAACTAGAATTGCCCGTAAGTAAAAATTCTCCCGCAGTCAGCAACCTAAGAAAACCATCCACATTCTCTAGAGCATCACTATTGCTTACTTGTACTCGACCAAGCACACCAGTAATATTTTCCAAGCCATGCAAATCGGTTAGTCCTCCCATTGCTGTAATCAACAAGCGTTCATCCAATTGACCAGAGATATTTCCCAATGGCGATAAATCTGTGATATTCGACATAGATCGCAAGTCTAATCCTTCCACATGAGTGAGGTTAGACAATCCACCAATGTCCGCCAAGCTTTCATTAGAAGACAACCACAAGGTTTTATCTACATTATTCAAACTACTCAATGGATCTAAATCTGTGATAAGATCAAGGTCTCTAAAAAATAAGAAACCGACAGAAGTCAGATTTTCCAATCCGGTCAAACTGGTCATCCGAGCATTGACCATTTGAAAACTACCTTCGATATTGGTCAGACTAGACAATGCGGAAATATCTCTTAGCGCATTACTTTCAATATTTAAACCTCCATCTATTCTTTGCAGACTTTCTAACCCACTTAGGTCTTCCAAGTTATTGAGGCGAATATCCAAGTCTCCATCCAACAATTCTAAACCCGCAAAAGCATTCAGATTATTGATCTCATTTCCTGTCAGAGTAATGTTTCCTTGATAAGCGGTACAAGGCCCAAAAGCATCTACTTCTGCCTGGGTCGTGAGTTCGATATCTCCATTACAATTGACCACTATCCCATCGACAGTAAATGCTTGAACAGCAATATTATTATTTTCATTACTCTCCATTACCTCATTATCGGCATCTACTTTTACAATCAGAAAATAGTCTCCACCTGCTAAACCAACAGGGATCGTCGTCTCTCCTAAAATGTCATTGACCGTCAAGCCCGGACCAAAATTACCTGTAGGAACAATGCCATCCTGGATGTCATCAGTGCTTAAAATATTGTCGGTAGAAATATAACTCTTTACCGAAAAAGTACCCGGTATTACTCCGGTGCCTAAGTTGGTCAAATCAAAATTATAATCGAGCACTAAGCCAGGCAAAATAATAGGCGACGCGATATTTAGGTCGGTAATGGTCATGTCTTGGGTTAGATTTGGTGGGCCACCAGCTCCGGTGGTCGCTTCGTCATCTTCGTTGACCGTTGGAGGTGTTCCATTATTTGGAGTGGAATCTCCATCCAATTCATTAGCAGCCGTGACCTGACCATAGACTAAAGGAGATTCTTCTGCTAGTAAAAAATAGTTTAGGGTAATCGTAGCCGAATTACCAGAAGCAATAGTACCAACATTCCATTCATTGCTTCCAATCGGATCAAAGCTTCCTTGTGAAGCAGTCCACTCATTACCCCCGGTATAGACGACACCACTTGGCTTAGGTATACTAACCCGAATGCCCGTAGCGTTTACACCTCCCGTATTATTTAGCGTCGCGGTAACAGAATAAGAGGTCCATTGATTAGGCGTTGGTTCAGATTGAGTGAGGCTGAGTTCGAGATCAATAGCAGAGCTTGCACAGTTGTTTATAATTTCTGCTTCATTGGCGCAAAACATGGGATTATCACTGATGTCTATCAAAGATGCGTTTCCTCCTGCAAGGATAGGAAAGATGCCACAACAATTTGAAAGAGCGGCATTATTGGTGATGAATAATTGACCATCAAAGTCCGTAATATTACCAAAAACATCTATATTTTCTAATAGTGGATTATTGTCTACCACCAAAGAACCGACTTCAGAAAGGTTCGTAAAATTATCAATATTTTCAAGTTTAGGATGGGTCGAAAGGATCAAGAAGGTTCCCACTCTTTCTAGATTTTCAAAACTATTGATCTCTGATAATTCGTCATTTCCTAGAAACAGGAGTTCCCCTGTCACTTCTGTCAGGCTGGAAAAAACATCTAAATTCGTCAGACTAGGATTAGAAGAAAAAGAGATATCACTGTTTACTTTATTTACATTATTGAAACCTGTTACAGAAATCAAGTTTTCATTACTACCAATTGACATAAATCCCGTAGTAATAAAATTATCAAAACCACTGATCTCCAACAAGTTTTCATTGCGATTAATGGAGAAAGCAGC
>CALLVY010000525.1 GCA_938015925.1 uncultured Saprospiraceae bacterium | reverse complement strand
CGCGATCCCATCCAAATTCCTGCAATAATAAAAGCAATAATTCCCAGCGATAAGACCGCCTTTCCCATGATTTTTTCCCTACCTCGTAGGGCCAAAAATAAATGCCAATAGCCATAGATATACAATGGAACAAATAGGATCATTAAAAAATGACCAATGCTAAAACGAAGAGAAGAGACGCCATAGAAACAACTATATGGAATGGCTGGATCATAGTCTGGAGAATATTGAACAAGGAATTGTCCAAGTCCTACCATTAATGCTCCGAGGATAGCCATGTATCCGTAGAGGTACACGCGTTTGCGATCATTTTTCATGTCCTAAAATTAAACCTTCTTTGTTAATTTTTTGGGTAAAAAATGAATTACTTCCGCTTGCGCTTATTGTTTTTATAATCCATAAAAATAAATTCCCCCAAGCCCTGGAGGCTACTGTAGAAAGCTTTGCCATTATTGGCAGCAGTAAATTGATCGACGAAGCGAACGAGGTAAGGATCTTGTGCGATCATAAAAGTAGTGATCGGGATGTCTAACTTTCTACAGCGCGTAGCCAGATTGAGGGTCCGGTTGACGATGTTTCTATCCAGGCCAAAACTATTTTTAATATACTTTTTTCCTTTTTTGATACAAGTGGGTTTGCCATCTGTAATCATAAAGATTTGCTTATTCGGATTTCGGCGACGGCGGAGTAAATCCATGGCCAATTCGAGGCCCGCTACGGTATTGGTATGAAAAGGGCCTACTTGTAAATAGGGGAGATCTTTGATTTCTATTTGCCAGGCATCATTGCCAAAGACGATGATGTCGAGGGTGTCTTTAGGATAGCGGGTGGTAATCAATTCCGCCAAAGCCATCGCCACTTTTTTAGCAGGGGTGATTCGATCTTCACCATAGAGGATCATCGAATGCGAAATGTCAATCATCAAAACGGTACTCATCTGACTTTGATAATAAGTCTCTTGCACTTCCAGGTCATCATGCGTCAATTTAAAATCATCGATGCCATGATTGATCTGTGCATTTCGGAGAGATTCGGAAATGGCCAGGTTTTCTACACTGTCTCCAAACTCATAGGGGCGACGGTCACTGGTGAATTCATCTCCCTTGCCGGTGATGCCCGTATTGTGTTTTCCTTTTTTGGCTTTTTTCAATTGACCAAAAATATCATCCAATGCTTTTTGGCGAATTTCCAATTCCATTTTCGCAGTGGGCGTAAAGCCTGGATTGTTTTGATCTTGATTTTGGATATATCCTTTGTCAATCAAATCTTGAATAAAATCTGCGAGGCCATAATCTTTATCCGTCAATTTATATTCCTTGTCCAACTCCGTCAGCCAAGACAAAGCTTCGCTTACATTGCCAGAAGTATGCACGAGCAATTCCTTAAAAAGCTTCAAGAGCTTTTCAAAAGTAGAACCACTATTAGGATCTGGAGTATATTCTGAAAATTGCCAACCGCGCATGGAATTATATTTAATTTTAGACTAAAGTCTATTGCTTTTACAGAAATAAAGCAATCGTGATTTGTAAGAGGAAGCGCATTTTTTTAGGAGCTAGAATCTGTTGCTTTGTTCTGTATATTACAACATTTTTCTGCGAACTTTTGATAATTGGGCCGCTCCGAAGCATTCTTATGAATATAACTGTCAATAATTTGGTCAGCATGGATAGCAAAAATGCCAGGCATTTGTGTAGAGTCCCCTAATTCTTGGGCCAATTCTAATTCGTGCCCTTGTTTTCTGGCCTCATATCCCCTAATCCAAGTGCGCAATCCGTACAATTGAGAGATTTTACCTTTCATCAAGCCAAAAGCAACATAATAAGATTTGCTGGGATTACTGATGTGCAAGCAACCTTCCAATTTATACCTTTTAAAATAATTATCGGCTACCAAATCAGGTGCCATATGCACAAATACAATCTTAGTTCCCAACTTTTCTATGGATGCTCTGGAATCTGCTAGGTCAGAAAGCGCTTCTTTACAAAAAACACAACCGAAGTGGCGTAGGAAAACCAACATTACGGGATGTTCATCTGTAATAGCCTTCAAGCTATCCCCATTATTACACATCATTTCTTTGATCACATTGATGTTGATCGTTCTAGTCGCCTGCATATTATCAATGCTTTTGTATGTTTAATCTAAAGTTGTGGGAAAGATAATAATCTTTCTACAGCTATCCAGCAGCTGGGCAAAATTGTTTAGATCGAATTTTGATCAACGGCCTTTAACTACAACACTAAAAATAAATGATTGTTTAAGGAAGAATTGGGTAAATGTTGAGATTTTGTGTTTACTATAAGACATAAAAAAAGGCATTTCACCGGAGTGAAATGCCTTTTGTATACTTTAGGCTAGAATACTAGCTGATTTTCATCTTTGCAAAAGTCTTCATCACTGCATTTACGTGTTCTGCAGATTTGTGTAGGAGTTTTGTTTCTGATTTGTTGAGTTTCAACTCTATAACCTGTTTGATCCCAGAAGCACCCAATTTTACAGGAACGCCAAGGAAGATGTTCTTCAAACCATACTGACCCGTAAGGCGAGCACAACAAGGGAAGATGCGGTTGTCATCTTTAACGATAGATTCTACCATTTGAGCAGCAGCAGCACCTGGTGCATACCAAGCAGAAGTACCCATTAGTTTTACCAATTCTCCTCCACCTTTCTTGGTTCTTTCTACAATGGCTTTAAGTTCATCTTTACCGATCAATTCAGTAACTGGAATTCCAGCAACAGTCGTATATCTTGGCAATGGAACCATCGTATCACCATGGCCACCCATCAATACTGCCTGCAAATCTTTAGGGCTACAATCCAAAGCAGTAGCCAAAAACGCGCGGTATCGAGCAGTATCCAAAATTCCAGCCATTCCAAATACGCGAGAAGCATCTAGTCCAGAAGCTTTATAAGCAGCATGGGTCATAACATCCAATGGATTGGATACAACGATGATGATTGGCTTCTTAGAATATTTCATGATGCTTTTGGTAACCGAAGTAACGATTTTTGCATTGGTAGAAATAAGGTCGTCTCGGCTCATTCCTGGTTTACGAGGAATACCAGCAGTGATTACTACGATATCAGAACCCTTGGTCTTGCGGTAATCCGCAGTACCAGTAATTTTGGTGCTGTAGTAGTCAATAGGGGCTTGTTGCCAGCTATCTAAAGCTTTACCTTTTGCAAAATCTCCTTTAAGATCGAGGAGTACTATTTCATTTACAATGTCTTTGTGTGCTAATACATTAGCTACTGTAGCTCCTACATTTCCGGCGCCAACTACGGTTACTTTACTCATGATATTTTTAGATAATTTATTTAAGAACAGAAAAGCCCTCTTTGGAGGATGTGCTCTTGGGTTGAAAAAAATTATAGTTCTATACCTTTAGACTTCTTATAATCTGAATTTGCCACAAAAGTAACAGTTTTTTTATAATTTTTTTGGACTAGTTTAATAGGTGTAAAATCTTGAAAAAAGTCTCCGCTGTTTTCTCCAAATAATTTTGCCTTCTTTCCATTGCTTTATTCCTGTGAAAAGCTGCGGTGCTGCCGCGTTTGAGTTATCAATATATCTATTCCTGCTAAGCTAGTTTGGTCCTGTTGGAAGTTTGAAACTTGCAGATGGCATCCATCAGCCAGATTTGCGGAGGTGGATGTGGTAGGCCAAAGAACACTTTGCTGCCAGGGAATGGGAATCTGATTTCTATTCTCTTGTTCTACTGTCGTACAAAAGACGAAACGAAATTATCTAAGGTAAAAGTGAAGAAACAATAATTGACTTTTTTCCCAAAAAAATAAAACTAAAAAAGGAGAATCAAAAATGGTATAAGGAGACAAAAGCTAAGTGTTATATAGGTTTGTAGCGGTTTGAACTTTTTAGAAAAGGAGCGGAAGGAGAAAGGGGCTTCTTTTCAAAATACAAAGTTTATAGCTCTGTTATACTTTTGTGATAAATGGGAGCTAAAGTTGCTATAGTTTTGTGATTGTAATCAACGAATATTTTAAAATTAAAAAAGAGAATAATGATCAAGTTTAGTAATGTATTTTTCGCCCTTTTAGTAATGGCTGCTTTTTCTTCTTGTGGAGAAGATGAAACGCCGCCAATTGATACCAATAGCGATTTGACGCTAAGTCTTACCGGATTAGAAGACCTAGGATCGGATTATGCCTATGAAGGTTGGATCATGGTAGATGGTGTACCAAAAACCACTGGTGTTTTTAATGTAGATGCCAATGGAACACCAGATAAAACGACTTTTAGCCTAGCTAAAGAAGATTTGGATGCGGCTACTGCTTTTATCCTTACCATTGAACCTTCTCCGGATTCAGATCCTGCACCAAGTGCTGTTCATATCTTAGCTGGTGATTTTAGTGGAACCAATGCTGGTTTGACTGTTGATCACTCTGCGGCTCTTGGAAATGACTTCAGCACTGCTGCTGGAAAATATATCCTTGCTACTCCAACAGATGGAACAATGGATGATGAAAATAGTGGTGTTTGGTTTTTAAGCTTAGCAAGCGGTATGCCTGCTCCAGCTTTGGAATTGCCAACACTTCCTGCTGGTTGGAATTATGAAGGATGGGCAGTGATTGATGGTACTCCAGTTTCTACTGGTACTTTTACCGATGGAAAAGCAGCCGATGATTCTGCTCCATTTAGTGGAACCGCTGCCGATGCTCCTCCATTCCCAGGAGAAGATTTCTTAAAGAATGCTCCAGGTTCTCTTACTTTCCCAACGGACTTATCAGAAGGTAAAGTAGTGATCTCTATTGAGCCAAGCCCAGATAATAGCCCGAACCCTTTCTTGCTAAAACCTTTAGTTGCTGATGTACCAGCCGCTGCTGCTGACCATGTAACTTACGATATGGGTAATAATGCAGGAGGTAGCAATCCAGTAGGAACGGCTGCAAGATAATTATCGAAAGATCAAGAAATAGATAAATTTTTTTTATAAGCTTTTCATAGCCTGGATGCCAATTCGTTTGGTGTTCAGGTTTTTTTATACGTTCATGGACAAAGCTTGATTCAAACACGGGTTTTGCCACAGAATTTTTATAGAGCAAATAATTCTTGTCGCCGTTCCAATAAGACTTCTTTCAACCACCGGAAAAACCATCGACGACAAAATAGAATCAATTTGGTGAGCAAGGCGGGCCAGGTAATTCCTCCTGTAGCAAGGGCTATGGCAAAGGTGCCCACTTGCCTGAGAATCTTTAAAGTACTATCAATACTTTTGGCTGGAAGATTGGAGTTTTTGGACTCTTTCTGAAAATGGAGTTCTGCCGCTTTGGCATTTTCTTCGACGGACATAAAATCCTGGTATTCATATTTGGGGGTATCCCAAAGGTCGCCTTCGCCCATGGGAAGACTTCTTCTTTTTCCAAAAAGAAAACCGAGACTCTGAGCGAACAGTACAATCGATTCCCGCAGGTCTTCGTAGAGCATCCGTACAAAATTTTTGAGAATCTGGAAACTGGCCTTTAATCCTTTCCAAATGATTTTTCCAATTCGTCCAATCACTCTGCCAAAAGAAAACAATAAGCTTTGGCGACCATGATAGCTCCGCTGGGGGAGTAGGTCTTCTTCAGTTGATGGTGGAAGTGGGCTTCGGTTTTTTTTCCAGATCTTCTTTGCGGTTTTATTGTCTATCCTGGATTCTTCTGTAGCGAGATCCTGGCGGTATTCACTCATGATTTTTTCGTGATCGGGGGCTTCACCATCCAAAGGATGGAGTTGGCAAAAACGATCGAAGAGGTAATGGATATTGAGCAACCAATAGCCTTGGTTTTTTGAACCGAGCGCAGCGAGGATGTACTTTAATCGCAATTGCGAGAGGTCTTCGCACATCTCTGCGATGGCCGTAAAAGTTTTTCCAGCAAAGACGCTGTCGAGGCGGCCATTATAATAGGCATTGGTCCATTGGTGGATTTGGATGACGCGAATCAAAAAGAGGTTGTAAGATGTTTCGCTAATGGATTTTAGCGCAGTTTGGTCATCTTTAGCAAAAATATTTTTTTTGATTTGTAGGTAAAAATCTTCTTGCAGGGAGCGTTTTAACTGGCCTTTGAAGCGAAACTTTAAACCATTGATTTTGCTTCGCAGGGCTTTGAGTTGCTTTTGTAATTTTTGTAAATCTTCTTGCTGCTTAGTGTTTTCTTTTTCACTTTTTTGCAGTAGTTTCTCTTGTGCTTTTTCTAAATCCGCTAATTTTTTTTGCTCGCTTTTAAGAAGGACTTTTCGGGCTTTGATTTGCTTTTCAAGATCCTTCTTTTTTGCTCTTCGTTCTGCTCTTTCCAGCGGCCAGGTATTGGCTTGTGCCAAAGTCCCTTCCATGTCTGCGAGCAAAAGTTCTTTTTCCTGAAGCAGAGCTTTTTGTTGGTCGATTTGTTGTTTTCCTGCTTTTTGGGCGTCGAGTCTTAGTTGATATTGTTTTTTGAAATTGCGATGAGTTGTTTGCAAGAGGTATTTGACTCTTTGGGATCTTTTGTATTTGTTTTGATTGCGGTTTTCAATGCGTTTGCGTTCCGCCAATTCTTTGTCCAGAATTTTATCTTCCCAATCGGCGAGTTCTTTATCACACGCCTTTTCAACTTTTAAAAGTTTCTTTGACTTTTCTTTAATTCCTCTTTCTTCTTTGATTTCATTTTGCAAGTCTTTGGGTAATCCTGCTGCTGAAAATTTAAAAACCACCACTGTTTTATCCAATGCTCCTTTTTCTTTTACATGGTGAAGCAAGGGCAAAAAATGTCCGGTCAGTTTTAATAATTCTGGTGATTCGGGAGCGAGGTTGAGGTGTTTCCCCAGTTGATGTAAGGCCTTTAAACTCTGCGGGGAAAAAGCTTTGCCCACTTTTTGTAAAGGGTAAAGACCGAAGAGGTGTAAACGATAATGGAGCAATCTTACCGTAAGCGTCAAACTTCCCTGCGCAGGCAATTGGAAAACTGGAAAGTTTCCCTCCAAAGCGACCAGGCTTTTTAACAGTTTTTCTTCTTGCAAACTAGCCGCTCCACTCTGCGATTTCGCTTCGCGAGCACTTAATAACTTTTCTTGTAAACTGTCTTTCCGAAAGGCCAATAAAGCTTTTTTGAGATTCCCTTCTTCTTTCCATGGCAAATAGCCCAAATCGACCAAGCATTGACGAAGCACTCTTGGTTCTTCGCTGTTCAACCATTTCCGATCTTTTGTTGGGATAATGGATTCCCAGACTTTTGTTGCCATGATTGATTTTAAATTTCGAAAGATTAAGTGCTCGGACAATAATAATTTATAATTAATGATGGCCTCTTTTTTCACCATACTTCGTTAGAAATACTCGCCATAGCTAAGCAGGCTGGCCGGCAAGGAAGAATATGCAGGTTTTTCAAAGTCCAGCATAGTTAACTCACTGATAATCAGTATTTCTAACATACAAAATATTAAGGGTTTTGCATTTTAGAGAGTTTACGGCCAGCCTGTAAGGCTATGTCTGTGTTTTCCGCCTCGTCTGATAAAAAAATAGTCTCGATCATTTTCTTAAACCTATTTTTGTCCGAGCACTTACTTTTTCTCCGCCATCACAAAATGATATTTCCACAAACCTTTTTTCAAGGCATGATATTGATAGTAAGGCCCTTTGTGGTGATTGTCGGCAAAGTACCGCACCTTGGGATTATAGATTCTATACAAGAAAGATAGAGGCGTCAGATACCAAGAACCATAAAACATTCGCCAAGAAGATTTTTTGATATTGGGCGTAATGTCAGGTGTGTCGATATTATGGAAGCCATGTTTTTCCAAATAGCCACGAAACTCTGGTAGGCTAGGGAGGTCAGCGATTGCCCAGGCATTGAGCCATTTTTGGAAAATCGTTTTTTCCTTTTCGGTAAATGGACTCGCTTTTTTATAATATTCGCCGATGATGATTCGACCACCAGGTTTGAGTAGGCGACTGATTTCTTTAACAAAGTCTTCCTTGTTAGGTGCATGACCGACACTTTCTAAAGCCCAGATCACATCAAAACTTTCGTCGGGATATCCTGTGTCTGTATAATCTTTAGCGGCAAAATCCAAGAGGTGACTGAGTTGATGCTCCGCTGCATTTTTAATAGCACTATCGACTTGCATCTGACTTAGGGTAATCCCCGTGACTTTACATCCCACTTGCTTGGCTAAGAAAACCGCAGAACCACCAACACCACAACCCGCATCCAATACATGATCATTCGGGCCAATTTTCCCGCCTTTGGCCATTTCTTCATTCATGTGTCGAAGAGAATCCCGAAAGCTACGGGTATCTTTTCTCCAAAAACCATAATGCAAAGCCAGGCTTTCCTCTAAATCCCAAGCAGAACGGTAGTGAACTTCTGTTTGGTCGTAATAATCAGAGATTTCTTGGTTGGTGTAATTTTTCATCTCGAAAGTTAGATTTATCATTGAATAGGGTCGCAAAGGTAAGTTTATGTAGTTATTTCAAACCAATACTTGTTTAAAAAATTATACAAAAACCATTTTTAGAATAGAACGCTCCAGGTTTTGTTCTTGAGGTTCAGTTCTTAACAATTTTTAGCCATTTGCTAAATTCATAGAATAATGGTAAATTTAGATAATATAAAGGTATTTAATCTGTTCCCTTCTTACTAAAACAAAACAAAAGCCATGCGTAAAATCTACCTTGTCTTCACCCTTTTTGCCTGTGCAGTCCTTTTCCTCTCCAATACGAAAGACGCTAAATTCGTGACTAACTTATTCCTCTTAGGCGGAGAAAATGATCCTGTCTTACCGGAAGTACCTTATGATTATGCTGGAATTTCTTTTCCAGAACACCTAGTGGATACTCCCTATGGCAGAAACGATACCACCGCATTTGATAACCTTTCCAATGAAGCAGCGACCTTAGGTCGAGTCTTGTTTTATGATGAATTACTATCTGCAAATGAGAACTTATCCTGTGCGACCTGCCACGAACAACACTTATCTTTTGCGGATGATACGCCTTTTAGTGCAGGGGTAAGTGAAGATACCGAAAGAAATTCCATGCAACTCAATGACTTGGGCTGGACCAATAATATCGCCTTCTTTTGGGATTTGAGCCATGGCAATCTTGAAGAGATGATCGCCTTGCCTTTGGAAAATCCCAATGAAATTGGTGTGACGGATATGAGTACTTTATTGGTGAAGATGAAAGAAACCAGTTATTATCCAGATTTGTTTGAAGAAGCCTATGGTAATTCTGAGATTAGTCTGGAGAAGATTCAAAATGCTATTGGCCATTTTATTCGTTCCATGGTGACCTTTGATAGTAGAATGGATCAGTTTGGAAGAGGAGAGGTTGTTTTTACGGCTAGTGAATTATCAGGAATGGAATTGTTTGCAGTCGATTGTCAGGTCTGTCATTTGGATGGCAGACATGAGATTTTTGAGTTTTTGGACTATCCTGAGGTGATAGAGTTTTTTCCAGAATTGTACTCCAATGAATTGGAGGAAGAGGAAGATCCTGGAGCAGGTGTTTGGTCTCCTGAATTGATGGGTTCGTTTAAATCTCCAACCTTAAGGAATATTGAAAAAACAGCTCCCTATATGCACGATGGTAGATTTGAAACCTTACGTGATGTGATCGATCACTATAGCGATGATATCGAAGAATCGGAATGGGGGATGATTCCTGAAGGTGGTTTTAATTATTCAGAAAAACAGAGAGAAGATTTGGAAGCTTTCCTTTTGACTCTAACCGATAAAAGTTTCCTGACAGAGATTCGTTGGTCCGATCCATTTACTCGAACTGTTTCCAATTCAGGTCTAGAAGAGGAGATTTATTCTACGGAAGTATTTCCCAATCCAAGTAATGGCCTGACCTACATCAATTTTGAAAATATCAATCAAAGACAGGTCATGGCTTATTTGATGACCATGGATGGAAAGGTCGTCCGAAAATTATCTACCCATAAAAATGGTTTTGTTACCGATGTGTCTCAGCTGCCTGTTGGGATGTATGTAGTCAGAATAAAGAATGGGGAAGATTTTATTGATAAAAAACTAATCGTTCAAAAATAGTTTGACTCTATTCTAAACCATAGAAGAAAAGTCTACAAAGTTATACCCGTTTTTTTTAAAATCTAAAAAATAGAATTACGACTGTTATTTTTTTCATTCGATGCTTTGAAAAATTAAAATATGCGTAAGATTTACATTGTATTAAGCCTCTTTTGTGGCGCCATACTCTTTCTCTCGAATTCGAGCGACAACTCGTCTAATGCCAACTTATTCCTATTAGTTGGAGAGAGTGATCCTATTTTACCGGAAGTACCTTACGACTATGCCGGAATTGAACTTCCTAAGCTTTTATTGGAAACACCTTACGGAACCAATGATTCGACGGTATTCGATGATATTTCGAATGACATAGCTACTTTAGGTCGGGTTCTGTTTTATGACGAATTACTTTCTGTAAATGAAAACCTATCTTGTGCGACTTGCCACCAGCAACATCTATCTTTTGCCGACGATACTCCTTTTAGTGAAGGCGCTAATGAAGAAACCCAAAGAAATTCTCTACACCTCAATGACTTGGCTTGGACTAATAATGTCGCCTTCTTTTGGGACATGAGTCATGGTGATCTCGAAAAAATGATTCTCCTACCTTTGCAGAATTCTAATGAAATTGGTGTGATGGATATAGATGCTTTAGTGGCTAAAATGGAACAAACCAGTTATTACCCAGAATTATTTGAAAAAGCTTATGGTAATTCTGAAATTTATTTATTTAAAATTCAAAATGCCCTGACTCATTTTATTCGCTCCATGGTGACCTTTAATACTAGAAGTGATCAATTTGATAGAGCGGAAATTCACCTCACTGCTGATGAACTTGATGGAAGATCCATATTTTTGGTCAGTTGCCGTTTTTGCCATTTTGAGGGAAGGAAGGAGCTTATGCATGAATTTGATTATCCAAGTAATTTAGACGCTAATAGAAGGTTTTTTTCTAACGAAATGGAACTAGCAGAAGGTGATATTGGAGCAGGAAATTGGGACTCGTTTATGGATGGGCTTTTTAAAGTTCCAACTCTTAGGAATATTGAAAAAACCGCTCCTTATATGCACGATGGTAGGTTTGAGACCTTACGAGAAGTAATCGATCACTACAGTGAAGGAGTCGAAGAATCAGAATGGGGGATGCTCCCGGAAGGTGGTTTTCAATTTACAGAAGAAGAGAAAAACGATCTGGAAGCCTTTCTGCTGGCCTTGACCGATGAAAGCTTCCTGACGGAAGTTCGCTGGTCCGATCCATTTGATCAAACGCTTTCTGATTCCAAACTAGAAGAGGTCATTCACTCCGCAGAAGTATTTCCAAATCCAAGCAATGGCCTGACCTACATCAATTTTGAAAATATCAATCAAAGACAAATAATGGCTTATTTGATGACCATGGATGGAAAGGTCGTCCGAAAATTATCTACCCATAAAAATGGTTTTGTTACTGATGTGTCTCAGCTGCCTGTTGGGATGTATGTGGTCAGAATAAAGAATGGGGAAGACTTTATTGATAAAAAACTAATCGTTCAAAAATAGTTTGACTCTATTCTAAATCAAAAAAGAAAAGTCTACCGTATTATACCCGTTGTATTTTTTAAAAACTAAAACTAGAATTACGAATGTTTAATTTATTTTTTTAATGATTTAAAGAATTGAAAACATGCGTAAAATTTACCTAGTATTAAGCCTCTTTTGCTGCGCTATACTTTTTCTCTCGAACTCGAGCGACAGCAAATTTGTCAGTAATTTATTTCTCCTGGGAGGAGAGAGCGACCCTGTTTTGCCAGAGGAAGCTTATGACTATGCTGGAATTAAACTTCCCGAGCATTTGATAACAAGGCCCTACTATGGGGGGACTGATACGACTATATTTGATAACCTTTCCAATGATGCAGCAACTTTAGGTCGAGTCCTTTTTTACGACGAATTGCTTTCTGCCAATGAAAATTTATCTTGTGCAACTTGTCACCAACAACACCTATCTTTTGCAGATGAAAGCCCTTTTAGTGAAGGAGTGAATGAAGATACCAAAAGGAATTCTCCGCAGCTCAATGACCTTGGCTGGTCTAACGATGTAGCCTTCTTTTGGGATATGAGCCATGGCAAGCTCGAAGAAATGATTGCCTTGCCTTTGGAAAATCCCAATGAAATCGGTGTGACGAATCTGAATACCTTATTGTCCAAAATGGAACAGACCAATTATTACCCAGAATTGTTCGAAAAGGCCTATAGCAATTCCGAGATTAGTCTAGATAAAATTCAAAATGCTCTGGGGCATTTTATTCGTTCTATGGTGACCTTTGATAGTAAGTGGGACCAATTTCAAAGAACGGAAACTTCCTTTACGACTGAGGAATCTAATGGAATGTTGTTGTTTGCAAGTAATTGCGAAAATTGTCATTTTGAGGGAAGGAGGGGTTTGACGATTCAATCTGAATATCCAAATAATATAGAGCAGAATAAAGAGATCTTTTCTAACGAAATGATAGATGAAAATGATATTGGAGCTGGTTCCTGGTCTGAAGAAATGAAAGGCCTTTTTAAAGTTCCGACGCTACGGAATATTGAAAAAACCGGGCCTTATATGCACGATGGTAGATTTGAAACTTTGCGAGAAGTTATTGATCACTACAGTGACGATATAGGCGTATCAAAATGGGGAATCATCCCTAGTGGCGGCTATGGTTTTACGGAGCAAGAGAAAGACGAGCTAGAAGCCTTTATGCTGACGCTGACCGATGAAAGCTTCCTGACGGAAGTTCGCTGGTCCGATCCATTTACTCAAACGGTTTCCAATGTTGAACTAGATGAGGTACTCCTCTCCGCGGAAGTATTTCCAAATCCAAGCAATGGCCTGACCTACATCAACTTTGAAAATATCAATCAAAGACAGGTGATGGCTTACCTGATGAGCATGGATGGAAAAATCGTTCGAAAACTATCTACCCATAAAAATGGTTTTGTTACCGATGTGTCTCAACTACCCGTTGGAATGTATATGGTCAAAATAATGAATGGGGAAGGTTTTATTGATAAAAAACTAATTGTTCAAAAGTAGAATTAAAATTGTTGATTTTTTTCTACTATAAAAATAAAACATGCGTAAAATCTATCTTGCCTTCACTTTTTTTGCTTGTATAGTCCTATTTCTCTCGAATTCGAGTGATACTAGATCTGGGACTAATTTATTCCTCTTAGGTGGAGAAAGTGATCCGATTTTACCGGAGGTGCCTTATGACTATGCCGGAATTTCTATTCCAGAACACTTAAGGCAACCCTCTTACACTGATGGAGGTGTGAAAGATACCACAATCTTTGATGACCTTTCCAATGACGCAGCCACTTTAGGTCGGGTACTTTTTTATGATGAATTGCTTTCTGCCAATGAAAACTTATCCTGTGCGACCTGCCACCAGCAACACTTATCTTTTGCGGATGAGACACCTTTTAGTGCAGGAGCTAGTGAGGATACTAAAAGGAATTCTCTACATCTCAACGACTTGGGCTGGACGAATAATACCGCTTTTTTTTGGGACTTGAGTCATGGTAATCTTAAAGAGATGATTGCTTTGCCTCTGGAGAATCCCAATGAAATAGGAGTGACGGATCTGAATGCTTTATTGGTGAAGCTGGAGGCGACCAATTATTATCCAGGTTTGTTTGAAAATGCCTATGGTACTTCTGATATTAGTCTGATTAAAATTCAAGATGCTATTAGTCAGTTTATTCGCTCTATGGTAACTTTTGATAGTAGGTTGGATCGGTTTAGAAGAGGGGAAGGGGAGCATTATTTGATGATTACTGAACTGGAAGGATTGGGGCTTTTTCAGGCTAAGTGTGAGGTTTGTCATTTGGATGGAAACCAAAGTGTTTTGAAGGCTCTTGAATACCCTGAAGCGATCGAAGCTAATCCTGAATTTTTCGCTAATGAATTGGAGGATGAAGAGGACATTGGGGCTGGTGCTTGGTCCCCTGATCTGATTGGCATATTTAAAGTTCCGACGCTACGGAATATTGAAAAAACTGCTCCTTATATGCATGATGGTAGGTTTGAGACCTTACGAGAAGCGATCAGTCACTACAGTGACGGAGTCGAAGATCCAAAGTGGGGCATGATTTCTAAAAGTGGTTTTCAATTTACAGAAACGGAGAAAAGCAAGCTGATAAGTTTCCTGTTGACGATGACGGATGAAAGCTTCCTGACGGAAGTTCGCTGGTCCGATCCATTTACTCAAACGGTTTCCAATGTTGAACTAGATGAGGTACTCCTCTCCGCGGAAGTATTTCCAAACCCAAGCAATGGCCTGACCTACATCAATTTTGAAAATATCAATCAAAGACAGGTGATGGCTTACCTGATGAGCATGGATGGAAAAATCGTTCGAAAATTATCGACCCATAAAAATGGTTTTGTTACCGATGTGTCTCAGTTACCAGCAGGGATGTATATGGTAAGGATTCAAAATGGCGATAGCTTTTTGGATAAGAAGCTCGTGGTAAGCCCTTGATTTTAAGAGACATTGATTCTGTTTATTATTATGGAAAACTTAAAGTTGATAAAAGCGGATCTCTAAATGCTAAAATACTTAACAGATAGGCGGGAAAAGCGCCAAATTTGTGAGTGAAGAATCCATACAAAAAAATTGGAAATACTCGTATTATAGACGAAAAGAAGCCGGAATTGTGACACAGTTCCGGTTTTTTTTATGGTATGTTTCTGGCGCTATTAATAGAAATAGCACCATAAAAACATTACCATGAAAAATTACATCATCCACGCCACGCTTCTTTTTATCTCCCTGATCTCCGCAAGCTCTATACAAGCCGATTGCATCGCAGCCAGCGGCTTTTGGTCCGACAATGACCTGGAACATCCTTTCCTTTGTGATAGTCCTGAAGAAGCTCGGATTCTAGTCATTCCCGCAGATGTTACGGTAACGATTGATGCGAATATCGATTTTGACGAAGAGGTGTTTATCATCCTCCGTGGTGTTTTGTTTTTTGATGGAAATACTTCTCGGCTAAATATGAAAGCGCATTCTGGAGTAAATATCGAACAAGGCGGAGCGATCGAAACCAACGTAAAAAACAATAGCCAGAAACTGACCATTGGTGGAAGTACTTATTGGACATCCAAAATGGGAGAAGTTCCAGGACCAGCGACTTATGGAAACGAAATCTTACCTGTAGAGTTAGTGTCTTTTGAAGCTTATAAAGAAGCGGCAAAGATTAAGTTAGATT
Source organism: uncultured Saprospiraceae bacterium (assembly GCA_938015925.1). GTDB lineage: Bacteria > Bacteroidota > Bacteroidia > Chitinophagales > Saprospiraceae > CALLVY01. The sequence goes on along the minus strand of CALLVY010000525.1, from coordinate 580 downwards.
GGAGGACAGCGAGTGAAGAAAACAGTGATCGTTTTGTGATCGAACACAGTACGGATGCCCGTAATTTTCTAGCAATAGGAGAGCGTGCTGCTGCGGGATTTTCTAGTTCAAATCTAAGCTATGATTATGAACATTCTTTACCAAGCTCAGGTACCAATTATTACCGATTGCGACAAATTGATTTGGATGGCGCACAAGAACTATCGGATATTCGGGCAGTAAAATTTATTCAAAAAGAACTTTTTCAAATTCGACAATCCAATGATTTCGCCAATATCGAAGTGTCTTTTAGAGAAGGATTGAGGAGCAAAGGAAGTCTTCGTATTTTTGACTTAAGTGGTCGTTTGATCGATCGCTATGGTTTGGAACTTTCAGAAGAAAGTCGATCCATTGATATTAGCAATTATGAAGTCGGACATTATATTCTACAAGTAGAAAGTGGTGGAGAACAATTGGTAAAACCTTTTGTGAAGATGAATGTGTAGTAGGGACAATGCTAAAATGATTATAGTCCTTAGAACAATCAAGGGGAAGATGTTGAAAAAAAATTACGGTATGCGGTATGCGAAAACCGCGTACC
>CALLVY010000524.1 GCA_938015925.1 uncultured Saprospiraceae bacterium | reverse complement strand
CAATCATTCAGCGGGTGCAAATATAATTTATTTTGCCATTCTCGACGATATTTCTGGAAGGAATTATTTTCCAGTTAGGGCGGCCTTGTCTAAATGATAACTTAGCCGGCCGACTGGACGGATGTGAGCCGTGGGATATTGGCGCCAGCCGCGCTTTTCGTGGAGGATGCTGCTGAGTACTTTTTGCTTACTGGCTCCGGTGATCAAGAAGGCGACTTTTTGGGCATTATTGAGAACGGGGCCAGTGAGGGTGATGCGTTTTTGGCCGCTATCGGGGTGGGTGGCGACGGCGCAGATGGTGGGGGCTTCGAGCAGATCCATTTGGTGGGGGAAGATGGAGGCCGTGTGGCCGTCGCTGCCCATGCCGAGGAGGATCAGGTCAAATTGGGGAAGGCCATTTTTTAGGGGGACGTGTTTTAGGATTTCTTTGCTGTAGCGTTGGGCTTCTTTTTGGGGATCCTTTTCTCCTTTGATGCGGTGGATATTGGCTTTGGGAATATGGAGGTGTTGGAGCAAAAGATCTTGGGTCATTTTGTAATTGCTCTGCTCGTCTTTGGGGGAAACGCAGCGTTCGTCGCCCCAGTAAAAATGGAGACGAGTCCAGTCGATGGAATCGGCGTAATGGGTGGCCCAATGTTGGAATAGCAGTTTTGGGGTGCTGCCACCGGAGAGGGCGATGTTGATTTTGGCTTTTCGGGAGAGTTGGGCTTTAAAGCTTTTGGCGTAGTGGGTGGCTAGGATATTGGAATCTTCGTATTGATGGAGGGTGTACATTTATTTTGCTTTGGTGGATGAAATTAAATTCTGTTTTTGGATCGTGTATTTTTAGGGTTTTGCTACTGGAGCAATGTGCCTTAGAATCATTCGGGCCCAAGGTTCAGGAGCTTCCAGCATCGGGTAGTGGCCGACATTTTCGAGGATCTCCAAAGTGCTGCCGGGGATATTTTTGTGGAGGCGATGCGCCATGGCGATGACGGCTACGGGATCTTTATCTGCCCAATAAATATGAATGGGAAGATCCGTTTGGTAAAGCCCTTGATCCAACCAACGATTGTAAAACTTATAGCGTTCTAAAATATAACGGGTGATTTTTGAAAACACTTTACGCGCGGCAGGATCGAAATTGATGTCAAAGATCACATCCATTTCCTGGGGATTATATTGACCAGGGTCCGCCCATAATTTTTTCATGTTGTATTGAAAATAACGGCGGGTAGCGACTTGGGCTAAGAGCGGGCCAAGGGTTTTGTGTATTAGTATTTTTTGCGAAAGTAGTAGTTGCGCCATATCGATCAGCATGGAACCATTGCCAATGTTAATGGATTTTATTTGAATGGGGCGAAAACCAAAATTCCATCGGGCTACAATTTCAGTAACGACACTCGTTCCATAATCATGGCCCAATAAATGGGCTTCTTTAATTCCCATTTCTTGCCACAAGGCCAAGGCCATTTCAGCTTGTTCGATTAGGGAATAAGAATAGTCCGTAGGTTTGTCGGAAAAGCCGAAACCGAGATGATCGTGGATGATTACTCTGAAGTAACGAGAAAGGAGTGGTAGTACTTTCCAATAATCATAGGAACAGGAAGGATATCCGTGCAAGATCAACAAAACAGGAGCCGCTCTCCTACCCTCGTCGACGACAAAGATAGAACGGCCTGCTACGGAGATAAATTTACCTTTTGATTTCCAATCGGCTGCTTGCATGGATATGGTGCTTATTGCGCTTGTAAAACCCAAAGGTAAAATTTAATCAAGACAGTCTTGTCAGGAGTTTAAAATTATTTTCTCAACAGCTTGCTATTCACCACCCGTTCCATCACCTCTTCTCTTTTGGAACGGCTAATTGGAATCTTATTTTTACCAATGATCAATTGATTGCCTTCCACAGAATCTATTTTGCTGAGGGCAACGATATAGGATTTATGCACTTGCATAAAATCTTTTTCCGGGAGTTCCTGATGGATATTTTTTAGGGTAATCAAAGTGGTAAACTTTCCACGGCTGGTGTGCAGTTGAATATAGTTTTGCATGGACTCGACGAAATGTAATTCTTCGATTCTAATTTTTTCAAACTTATTATCTTGTTTGATAAAAAAATGATCCTCGCTATCGTCTGTAGCATTTTGAGGTTGTTGTAAAAGTTGGAACTGACTTTTGGCTTTATTGGCCGCTTTGAGTAAGCGTTGGAAAGTGATGGGTTTGACGAGGTAGTCTAGTACATCTAATTGAAAACCTTCCAGGGCAAAACTTGGATAGGCGGTCGTGATGATTACTAAGGGCGGATCTTGCAAAGATTTTAAAAAATCCAGTCCATTGATTTTGGGCATTTGGATGTCTAGAAATAAAAGATCAATTTTATTTTTCTCCATCAAACGAATGGCTTCCAAAGGCGTTTCACAAGTACCTTCTAGAGTCAAAAAATCGATGTCCCGTACATAATCAGCGATACCATTTCGAGCAAGCGGTTCATCATCTATCACCAGGCATTTCAGCATTTATTCTTATTGATTTTTTTTTGTTAGAAAAGTTTTTTTAGGTAAACAATTTCGCGGCCACTCAGCGCTTATTCCAATTCTAGTGACAATGAAACGCGATAAGCATCCTTGCTTTCTTTAATGTCCAAATCATAGCGTCTCGGATAAAGTAAATCCAAACGCCTTTTGACATTGGGCAAACCAATCCCTCCTGCTTTTACCGCTTCTTCGCTCGGTACTTCTTCTGAAAGAGAATTGGCTACTTCGAATAGTATTTTTTTGCCCTGCAATTGCAAATCGATATGAATCCAACTCTTCTCGGCTTTATCAGTAGAAACATGTTTAAAAGCATTTTCTACAAAAGGAATCAAAATCAAGGGCGACAACATTTCTCCATTTACATTTTGAGCAAAAGAAGTTTGGAGTTCAAAATTTTCATTCTTCCGCAATTGCGACAAGTGGATAAAGTTTTGTAAAAATTCCAATTCTTTCGCTAAGCTAATCTTTTCGCCATTGCATTCATAAATCTGGTAGCGCAGCATATCCGAAAAATTCGCCAATGCCGCCGCCGCCGTATCCTGATCTTTTTTGATCAAAAAATAAATACTATTCAAAGCATTGAATAAAAAATGAGGATTGAGCTGGGATTTTAAAAATTTCAGTTCCGTTGCTAACTTTTCTTTTTCCAATTCCTCATTCTTCCGCTCCGTTTCCAAACTTCGTTTTCCCAATTTGACCAACATCGTAATCGTCACCACCCCCATCACCGAACCAAAGACCGAAGAAAGTACATACTTTGATTTCGCTACACTCGTAGAACCAAAAAAAGAAAACTCCAAGAAGGACCAAAGTCCAAGCATCAGGGCAACAAAAAAAGCAATGTTTGCCATAAACAAAAAGGCATATTTCAAATAAGCTTTTTTGTAAAAAAATCGAGGGAGCAAAACATACATATTGGTATAAGCAGCCGAAACATCCACTATCATAAAAAGCGCAGAAATTAACAGGCTATAGCTAGTAAATGGATGTTGTGCAGCAATGAGGTGCCACATGCCAGTATAACTCAACCAAAAGATAGAGTGATACACCCACCTTTGACTAAACCATTGACCCAGAGTCGATTTGGAAATTCCTTCAAACATTTAGTTAAAGTAATACTTATTTCCCTAAGCTGCAAAAACGATTTATGAATGGAGAACCCTAAAGGATGAATGGTTCCAAACCTAGGTTCAACGGTAAAAAAGCCTTCGCCAAAGCCCCCCCTTAACCATTCATCAATTCTTTTTGACCAATCATCATTCCTTCTTGGGAAGCCTTAAAAAAGGGCGCTTCTTTGAATCATCAAAACAGTCATTCATTCATTTACAAAATCGAGTACCGTATAGAACAAGTCATTCCTTTTACGGTACCACAACCAAAATCACAACATGAAAAATTCCCTATTGTCCTTTATCTTCCTCGCTTTTGCTAGCACTGTGTTCTCCCAAATGGCCTTAGCTCCTGAAATCCAGGAAGCGTTTTACCAAGCCAATGTACAGAACAATCCTGAGTTATGGGAAAGCAATATCAAAACACTGGAAGCCGAATACCAGAGCTCTCAAAATCTCGACCTCTTATACGAAATCACCAATGCCTACTATGGTTTGGCAGGAACATACATCGGAAAAGACGATTCCGAAAAAGCAGAGGCGGCGATCAATAATACTTTAGACTACATCGCCATTTTAGTTAAAGAGAAAAAAGATTCTCCAGAAGTACATGCGCTTCAAGCTGGAATCTACGGGATGCAAATGAGTTTTTCTCCAATGAGTGGGATGACACTCGGCCCCAAAGCGACCAAGCACCTCAACAAATCTCTAAAGCTTGACGACAGCAACCCCAAGGGCAATTACCAAATGGGCGGTTCCTATTTCTATACGCCAGCCATGTTTGGTGGTAGTACCAAAAAAGCCATTGAATATTACAAAAAATCCGTGGAAGCTTTTGAGGCAAAAGGAGAATTGACCAATAATTGGGAATACCTGACGGCCATCACCTGGCTTGGGCTCGCTTATAAAAAATATGAAGATTTGGAAAATGCTAAAGTCACTTTTGAAAAAGCCTTGCGTGTGGAACCTCAGCACAATTGGGTGAAATATCATTTGCTCCCAGCGGTGAGTAAGGGGTGATGCTCTGCACTAAAGCCCGGTTGCGGCTTGGAGCCGCGACCTGGCTTCTTCCTTAGCAACAGTTACCACTATCCTTCAAAAAAATCAAACCAGCATGAAATATCTTTTCCTATTATCTTTCCTATGCTTTACTCAATCCGTCTTTAGCCAAAGCATCTCGGGGACCATCACAGACCAAGAGAATGGCGAAGCCTTGATTGGCGCTAGTGTTTATCTACAATCTAATTTGTCGATTGGTACGACTAGTGATCTGGAGGGGCGTTTTAGTTTGGATTTGGAACAAGCAGAAGGGAAATTGTCGGTTTCTTATATTGGCTATGAATCACAAGTGGTTGACTTTAAAAAGGCGGAACCGCTGGAGATTCAATTGGCGCCAGCGGCAGCACAAATGGAAGAGGTAGTCATCAAGGCCAAGAGAATTATCGCGCAGGAATTTTCGGTAGAAAAAATATCCAAGCTCGGGATTTATCTAAATCCAAGTGCAAAGGGAGACGCTTTACTGGCGGTTCAATCGCTTCCCGCATCAAGCAGTGTAGATGAGACCGCCAATATCAGTCTCCGAGGAAGTCCGCCATCAGAAACCGGAATTTTCCTAAACAATGTGCCGATCCGCGATGCGGTCAGTTTGGATCAATCCAATGGTGTTGGACAGTTTAGTATTTTTAATACCAGTATGATTCAGTCGGTCAATGTATTTCCCAGCAATCCACCGATTGAATTTGGCGGAGCTAGTTCTGGTGCGGTGGCTTTGTATACCGATGACAAATTGACGAGAAAATCGACTAGTTTGAATATCAGTTTGGTGGGCGGTGGTTTTTATATCAGTCGTCCCATTGGATCAAAAACGGCAGTGGTCGCTTATGCCAATATTTCTACTCATCAGGGTTTAACAGGATTAAATCCTAAAGCCTTTGAGCGATTGCAATCTTTTAAAAGTAATACGGCGGGTTTGTATGGCATCCATAAATTCAGTGAACGTTCTATTTTAAAAATTTTCAATTTCACCATTTTGGAAGGCTATCAATTTTTGAGTCAGGAACCCAGTTTTGATGCTGTTTTTACTCAGAAAAAAAACCGCAACATGACCGTTGCCAATTACAGTTATCAATGGAACAATGCGCGCTTTGAATGGAACCAAGGTTGGAATATTTCTAAAGCCAATTAGTCCAGAGGCAACTTGACGCACCAGGTCAACAACATGGATTATTTCTTGTCTTTGGGGTATCATTATTTTAAAAAGAAATGGAGTTTAAAAACGGGAACGGCTTTGACGTATTATCAAAATAAATCAGAAGGACGGATTCCAGTTTTTGCGCATGCTTATGAAACACAACATCCTAGTTTTCCTTATTTGCAAAAAAACAACATCGCCGTTCCAGAGGTTTACCTTTACGGAAAACACACCTTTAGCAAGCAATTAGTTATCGGAATGGGGAGTCGGTATTACTTTGGGCAAAAAGACCAAGATTCCTATTTAAGTAATCAACTAAACGTGTCTTATAAACCACAAAAAAGTCACCGC
>CALLVY010000523.1 GCA_938015925.1 uncultured Saprospiraceae bacterium | reverse complement strand
GACCTGAGCAGAAAGGCTACTCATAAAAAAGAAACAAAAAAAGAGTTGACTATAAATTTTCATGATTCTATTATTTTTTTTTTAAATTAATATGTCCTATTTTGAATAGCCCTATTCGATAATTATCTTTTGAAATACTTTTTTAGCATCCCAGATCAAATTCAAAATATACATCCCTGCATTCAATCTCGTCAGGTCTATTTTACTTTCGTTAATGCTACCTTCCGATTGTAAACGCCCCTGTAAGTCATAGACCTGGTAATCCGTATTTCCAATAAGTCCTTCCAATCTAAAAACACCATTTCCCGGGTTAGGAAATACTATAAATGGAGATGGATTTATAGTAGAAATACCAGAATCAAAATCACAGTTAACACAAATTTTATAAGACTCTTTGGCGGTTCGGTCATGGTCTTCATCTTCGATATGGATGTAGTATCCACCAGGCTCTAATACGGTTTCTATAAATAGGTTCTGTCCTCCTCCCGCATTGTCATCCCCATCATTAGCGACTAGAACTAATTGGTTGTTTTCCAATTGGAATAAAGTCATATTCAGATCAAGTACACTAGGTACTTCCGTTAGTTCAATCCTCAAAAAACAAGTCGAATCTGCGGTAATCAAATACCAATCTTGATCATCATCGCCGTCTTCCGACGTTTCATAGTTTTCGTTTTCTCCATAAAGGTTCTCATTAAAACAGGTATCTAGTGGTATGGGGCTGGCTAATTCAAAGGTCTGATTGACTTCGTTTTTATTGGGAGTAAAGGCAATGCAAAAATCATAGGGATCATCACTCGTTCTGTCGTGGTCTTCGTCTTCGATATGGATGTAGTAGGTTCCTGGATTGAGGTAGGCAACGCTCATTAGATCCTGGCCGCCACCGCTATTGTCATCGTCATCATCCGCAACTCTTTTCGGAGTTGATCCCGTGTCTTCTAATATCTCTAAATTCAGGTCTAAAATACTAGGCACAGAAGTAATAAAGACTTCTAAAATACCGGTTTCCAAAATTTCTACCCGATACCAATCCTGATCATCGTCTCCATCCTCTGGACTTGCGAAATTATCATTCTCTCCAAAGATCAAAGCACTAAAACAGGTATCGGTTGGAATGCTACTTGCCAATAGATAGGTTTGATTGATTTCTTGCAGATCTGAATTACATTCAATCTCCAGAGTATATTGAGCGGGACTAGTTCCATCTCCGTCTTCCTCTTCGATAAAAACCAAATAGGTACCCGCTTCCACATATCCTGTAGCGGTCAAGGCTTGGCCACTACCAGCATTATCATCGTCATCATCGGCGATAAACTGAGCCTGACCATTGATCAATCGATGGATTTCCAAATTTAAATCAAGCGGGCTGGGAACATTGTTGACTTTCGCAGTCAGGTATCCAGCAGTTGCCATTTCTACCCTAAACCAATCGACATCACCGAGTGATTGAATCAAAGCGTTATAGGTATTTCCGCAGGTGATTGGAGCGGCATTTGGGAATTCATTATTGGGTTCATAGGCATCTTGTGCAAATGCGATTTGACCCATAAAGAAGAATAGTAAAACGGGGAGTAAGATTGTTTTTTTCATACTATAATTTTATATTATTTTCACTTTAGGTAAACAAAAATTTAACCCTTACTTTAGAAGTAAAGAAATCGTTTTATTGTTTAAAATGTTTGGGAAATAAATGCCTTAAAGAGCAGGAATAATGCTGCTAATTCTTTTTACTTTTCAATACTTTAAATAATCCAAATAACTTTTTATATTCTGATTGACTGAGTTGTATTTTTTTGTCGGCGACCTGGATGTAATTGCCCCCTAGAAAAGTTTCAAAGTGGTGCATATTGACGACGTAATTTCGACTCACTTTTATAAAGCGATTATCATCAACCTGACGCATAAATGCAGCAAGCGTAGAACTAAAACTAAACTCCGACTTTGGAGTAACAATCTTAATCACACCGCTCTCAGAAAAGATATACAAGATGTCTTCCAATTTGACTTTATGAAAAATATCTTTCTTTTTTCGGAGTAGAATATAGTCTTCAGTATTGAAGAAAAAAGAACTCTCACTTTCGTTCTTTTCTACGCCTGCCATTTTTTGTAAGGCTAGGTTTTGAATGGCGACTTCGATGGTTCGCAATATTATTTTTTGGTTAAAAGATTTAGACAAATAGGCATTGGGTTTGGTTCCTAATGCTTTTTCTATAATCTCATCATCATCATTGGAAGTCATAAATATTATGGGCAATAAACCCTTGTCATTCAGCCTTTTAGCTACTTTTATACCTGCTTCATTATCTTCTGGAATCCGAATATCAAGAATGGCAATATCAGGAAAATCATCCTCGATAATTCGAAATGCTTTTTCTAAATTATTAGCTGTCGAAACATCTTGATAGCCCATTCCTTTGAGGTGTTGCATCAAGGAAGTGGCGATTAAATATTCGTCTTCGAAAATAAAAATCTTCATTGGTTTACAAATTATTTTTCAAACAGTTTCTCAATCCTTCAATCCCATCTTAAATTTAAAAAGCACACCTTTCTCTGAACTATCATAGGCAAAATCCCAGCCCATGTTTTCACAAATTCCATTGACCCATTTTAAGCCAAAAGATTCTAATTTTTCGATTTCAAAGGCAACTGGTAAAGGACGGCCATTATTAAAAATTTCTAAGTCTAATTCTTTTTCTTTTACAATCGCCTTGATGGCAATTTTCGGGTCAGAATTTTCCTTTAGCGCATGCTTAAATGCATTGGTAATTACTTCATTGGCAATCAAAGCAATTTGAATGGCCTCCGCAGATTCTATTTTCTTTTCCAAACCCGAAACTTCAATGTTAACACCAACTTCAACATCATCCATTTCATTCAACAAAAGCAATTCGTCTAGCAATTGACGGAGGTAACTTTTTAGTTCTGTCTCCAGGCCATTGTTCTTTTTATACAACAAAGAATGGATTCTTTCGATCACAATAATTCGATCTCGAATAGACCGCAAAATTTCTTTGGCTTCTTCATCTTTAACCTGAGGTTCTTTGAGCGACAAAATACCAGAAACATTGGCGAGATTGTTCTTTACTCGATGGTGCAATTCATCGCTGAGTTGAGCAATTCGCTGCCCTTGTCTTTTTTCTGCCTGTGCGCCCCGGTACCATTGAAAAGCAAAAAGGCCAAGTGCCAACAAACCAAGTCCCGAAGCGATCAGGAGGTAATTTCGACTTTGCACTTGCTGCGCCTTCGCCTGCAATTTCAACTCTCCTTCCAATTTCTCTTTTTCTACTTCAAAATCTAAAAACTCCGCTCGCGTAATGCGTTCTTCGCCCAATAAAGAATCCGAAAACACTACAAAGAGATCGATACTTTTCTGTCCCTCCGTCCACTCTTTATTTCCAAAATAAGATGCTGCGATTCCTTTATAAGCATCTCTTAGTATTTCTAAATCTCCCGTTTCATTAGCGGATGCGATGGACTTCTGATAAAAATCTATTGACTTTGAAAACTCTAATTTACTTTGATGAAGGGCACCGAAATTAAAATGGCATAAATCAATCACCGGTTTACTTTCGATTTCTTTTCCGATGGCTAAACCCTTTTTTAAATAGTCTTCCGCTTTTCGGAAATCCTTTTTTCGATCGATATAAATCCCTCCCAAGTTGACATAGGCTCTGGCCTTTTCGTCTGGTGTATTTTCAAATTTTTCGACAGCCCTTTCTAAATATACAATGGCAGAATCCAATTCTATTTTTTCGTAGAGTTGGCCTATATTAGATAGCGAAGCGCCCATCATAAAATCATCCTTCAACTTTTTGGCCATCTCATAGGCCTCTACCAAATACTCCAAGGCATGCTCTTGATCGTTGAAGTCTTTATAGATCAGACCGATGGTCGAAAGCGCCCAATAGATTGATCTTTCATCCTCAACTTTCTCTGCTTTTTTCAAACCTTTCAGGCTCGTAGAAATGGCCTTATGGTATTCTCCTCTATCTCGAAATATTTCGGAAAGATTGATGAGTGTAATCGCTTGTCCGTTGACATTATTGGTCAAAGAATCATAGTAAAGGCTTTCGTAAGTTGCCGCTATCGCTTCCTCATAGAAACCTCTTCTCGTCTGGATATTAGAAATATTTCCATAGGCATTGGCCAGTTGCTTGTAATCCTTATTCGACTTGGCATAGCTAATCGAACTTTCCTGAGCGGCAATGGCTTTATCATAAGCGCCGATTTTTTCATACAAGACCCCAAGGTTAGCAGTGGTTTTTGAGACTAGTTCTTGCTCGCCTAATTTTGTATAAATACTTCGAGCAGCCAATAAATCTTCTTCTGCCGCCTCATAATCTTGATAAACAATCCCCAGGATTCCTCGATTTTTCCTAGCCAAAGCTTCGCCGGTTTCGTAGCCTTCTTTTTTAGCTAAGCTGATGGTTTCGGCGATGGTTTTTAAGGCCGCTTCTTGATTTACAAAGATTTGCTGTCTCGATAATTGATTGAGTAAATCCACTTTTTTTAGAATGTCAACTTCCTTTTCGATTAAGAGAGACAAACTATCCATTTTATTTGCCTGCGCATAAGTCGTAGGGGAAAAGAAACAACAGACGATTACTATTGTCAAAAAACTAATCCCCCTATTAATAAAATTCAATCCGCTCATATTTGATACATTAAAGTAAACGCTAATTTCATATAGAAAAAAATCCCTTCCCATGGAGCCCTCCAATTGTCCAATGGAACATAAGAATCGGTCGATGGAAATGTTTTTTCCTATTCTATTTAATATAAAGCTGGTAAAACTACTTAGATGATTTTTGTGTAAAGAAGGCCGACTTACCTGTACCGCAAGAAATAATTTGGCAGGAATTTTCTTTTAGATGTTTGGAGAACAAGCAAATAAATTGGCAATAAACGTATAAAAACGGTTGCTTTTTTTTGCAATTCTAAAGATACTTTTTTTCTTGAATTAGGAAATAAGGAAGTGGATTTAAAATGAAGAAAGATCGAAAGAATAAATATCGCCATCCGGTTTGCAATTGGGCATCGCCCAACAAATCCGACAATGGCAACTCAACGAGATTATCGGAACAATACAAAAAAGCAACACTCACTAATACCTATTCCAATTTAAACTTAATCGGTAGATTAAAATAAACTTTTACTGGCTTACCATTCTGAGATCCAGGGCGCCAATTCGGCATAGACTTTACCACTTTTTGACATTCTGTTTTGATGGCATCACAAACGCCTCTCAATACTTTAATTTCTTTCATCTCTCCTTTTTCATTGATAATAAATCGAATTAAAGCTTGTCCTTCAACGCCATTCATTCTCGCAACCTCGGGATAATTAATATTCTTGTAAATGTGCATTAACATCTTCTTCGTCGCACATTTTTTATAACTCTCCTCATCCGAACCTTCCAACCATTCGCAACCCGGAAACATCGGCATTTGCTCTACTTCCTGGATCAAAGAATCCTTGCCTATTCCTTCTTCACCAATCAAGATTTCCATCAATTCTCCTTTTTTATAAAGCGCTTTTCTTGTCACGGTTCCCTCTTTATCATAGAGTTCGAGTATTCCTTCCTTTTGTCCATTTTCATAAAACCACTGACCGTTCATTCTTCCCAATGAATCTAAACCAATCCACTTCCCATCTCTTCGTCCATTTTTATACTTCCCTATACTACAGGTTTTTCCAAAATAACATTCCTTCCATTCCCCTTCTCGTTTATTATCCACATAATGGCCCGTACGCAACAATTGTCCATTATCGAACCACTCTGAACTCTCTCCATGTCTTTCGTGAAAAGCTGCGGTTTTATAAGTAATCAGGTGAGTCAATTGTCTAATTTCCGGATAGTATTGTTTGTAAATAAAATCTTTTTTGATGGTTTTTTCCACCGTATGATTATAAGAACTGCGAACTAATTTTGATCCTGGAGCCAATAAATGTTTGTACATAGATTTATGCGTTTTTTGAGCCATAAGGAATTGGCCATTGATCAAAATCATCAAACACAAGACTTGGAAAATTTTCATACCGTATAGTTTTTTATAGCTAAAAAAAGACAAAGAAATCAGGACTTAATTCCGTTCAAGATACTCCAAAAATAAAAGCAAAATTGGAGACCAATCCAGAATTAATTAATCCTTCTCAATTATACCATTTTTTTCCATTCCTCTCTTTAAAATCATGTAACAAGCGTCTAAAAAATTCGTTAAACTTACTCAGAACTTTATTCCGCTATTACCCCCCAAACCACAAAATACTTCTCAAATATTATTAATAACCATAAAGTATCCTTATCTTATCCTGCTTTTTCCAAATTAAAGAAAAAAATAAAATCAAGTTTTCTCCCGATCCCTAATAAAAAAATATGGCAAACACCACGATACACACACCGGTCAAAAACTTCATCAACGGTCAATTTGATCGCAACGGACAACAAGAGATGAATGTCATCAGTCCAATAGATGGAGCTGTTATTTCTACGCTTCCGCTAAGCTCTGCTTCCGATGTAGACCAAGCCGTACAAGCAGCAAAAAAAGCATTCCCTGCCTGGTCAGGTCTCACGATTAAAGAACGCATCCAGGTATTTTTTAAATACCGCAGCTTACTCGAAGAGCATATGGAAGAACTCACCGAGCTGGTCCATATTGAAAATGGTAAAACCCATTCTGAAGCTCGGGCAGAAGTAATGAAGAGTATGGAGCTTTGCGAATTCGCCGTTTCCATGCCACAGATCATTACCAATGAAGTGCAAGAAGTCAGCCGCGGAGTAGAATGCCGCATCGAAAGAAAACCACTAGGGGTCGTCGCTTCCATTACGCCTTTTAATTTTCCAAACATGGTTCCACACTGGACCGTTCCCAATGCGCTGGTATTGGGAAACACCATGGTACTCAAACCTTCTGAGCTGGTTCCCTTAAGCGTCGTGCGAATGGCCGAATTGCTCAAAGAAGCAGGATTGCCTGATGGCGTTTTCAATGTCGTTAATGGTGGAAAAGAAGTCGTCGAGTCCATTTGTGATCATCCAGATATCAAGGCCGTCTCTTTTGTCGGTTCTACCAGAGTGGCCAAAATCGTATACCGCAGAGCTTCTTCCAATCTGCAACGTTGCGTTGCACTCGGCGGAGCAAAAAATCACCTCTTGGTACTCCCCGATGCCCATCCGCAAATGACTGCCAATAATGTGGTAGCCTCTATGGCAGGCTGTGCCGGACAGAGATGTATGGCCGCCGCTGTCATGGTCGGTGTCGATAAAGTGCAACACATCATTGATCGCATGGTCGACGAAGCCAAACTCATTATTCCTGGTGACAACCTGGGTTCCGTCATCAGTCAAGAAGCGAAGGAAAGAATTGAAGGATATATCACGGAGGCAGAACAACAAGGTGCCAAAATTTTACTCGACGGTCGCAATACCAGCATCCCTGGAAAAGAAGGTGGCTTTTATGTTGGCCCGACCATTCTCGATCATGTGACGACAGAAATGAAAGTAGCCAAAGAAGAAATTTTTGGTCCAGTGATTTCGATCATCCGAGCCAAAGATCTCGACGAAGCCCTCCGCATCGAAAATGCTTCTGATTATGGCAATGCCGCCGCAGTCTTTACCCAAAGCGGTGGACTCGCCAGAAGAGTTATGGAAAAAGCTAGTGCTGGAATGATTGGGGTCAATATCGGAGTTCCGGTACCAAGAGAACCATTTTCTTTTGGAGGTTGGAATGAATCCAAATTTGGAGTGGGCGACATCACCGGACGAAGCTCTATTGAGTTTTGGACCCAAAATAAAAAAACAACAACCAAATGGAATCCAGAAGATAAGACCAATTGGATGAGTTAGATTTTTTCAAATTTGTTTTAAATTTCTTTCTAGCTTCAAAAATATAAAAATGAATTTAACAGAAACCGATAAGCAAAAAATCGTCCAAGACAATAAAGATTATACCCTCTTTTCCTGGTCCAAACAAGGCGGTCAAAACCCCATCAATGTCAAAAGTGCCAGAGGCGTCAATCTATACGATCGCGAAGGCAAAAAATACATCGACTTCTCTTCTCAATTAATGAATGTCAATATCGGCCACGGCAATCCACGGGTAGCCGATGCGGTGATGCGACAGATGCAGGAAGTGAGTTATGTTTATCCAGGAATGGCGACACAGGTTCGTGGAGAGTTAGGAAAATTAATCGCAGAAATTACACCTGGCAATTTGACCAAAACCTTCTTCACCCTTGGCGGTTCGGAAGCCGTAGAGAATGCAATAAAAATTGCACGAATCTACACAGGTCGTTCCAAGATCATCGCTCAATACCGATCTTATCATGGAGCCACTTATGGTTCTATGTCCGCAGGTGGCGATCCGCGCAAACATGCCGTGGACAACCAATCCGCACCAGGTTTTATCCATGTAGAAAACCCTTACTTCTATCGTTGTCCCTGGAATACAAATTCTATGGAAGAATGTGGAAATATGGCTTTACAACAATTGGAACGAATCATCAAATTCGAAAATCCAGATAGCATTGCTGCGATGATTTTTGAAGGAGAATCGGGCTCTTCGGGCTGTATCAAATATCCTTCTTTCTACTGGCAAAAACTCCGGGAGATGGCCGATAAATACGGCATCCTATTGATCGACGATGAAGTCATGAGTGGTTTTGGTCGCACGGGAAAATGGTTTGGGATAGACAACTATGGCGTAACTCCAGATATCATGTGTATCGCCAAAGGATTGACTTCCGGGTATCTTCCGCTGGGAGGAACCGTGGTGACGGATACCATTGCCAAATACTTTGACGAAAAGCCTTTGACCATTGGATTGACCTATTCCGCCCATCCAACTTCTTGCGCCGCGGCCTTAGAGAATCTAAAAATCATGCAGGAAGGAAACATGGTAGAAAATGCCGCCCAAATGGGTTTCTATATCGAACACAAAGTGGCCGAATTGCGCGCCAAACATCCTTCCATTGGTGACTTTAGAAATACTGGTTTACTAGGCTGTATCGAATTGGTCAAAAATCAAAAAACCAAAGAACCAATCACCCCTTGGAATGCCAAACCGGAAGAAAGCGAAGCGACTTATCGCATCGCGGCTAAGATCCGAGAATTAGGGATGTTTACTTTTGTAAAATGGAATTTTATCTTTATCGCTCCTCCCCTTTGCATCACGGAAGCAGAAATTGATGAAGGAATGGAAATCATTGATCAAGCCTTAAACATCGCCGACGAATACTGCCACTAATATGGATAACGAAATCATTGAATTAACAGAGGATATTTCTGCTTCGAATTTATACAGTGAAGACCTCGCTCCCGTCCCTAAGTCCAAACGTACCTGGAGCAAATGGCACTTGGCCGCACTCTGGGTTGGAATGGCTGTTTGTATTCCCACCTACCTCTTGGCTTCTTATATGATGCTGGATGGAATGTCTTGGTTGGAAACCTTGGTGATCATCGGCTTGGCCAATGTCATCATTACGATTCCTATGGTTTTAAATGGTCATGCCGGCGTTAAATATGGGATTCCTTTTCCGGTGATTGGTCGCTCCTCTTTTGGGATCAATGGCATTCATATTCCTGCAGTGGTAAGAGCCTTGGTTGCCTGTGGTTGGTTTGGGATTCAAACCTGGATTGGAGGATTGGCTTTTTATGCCATCTATTGCGCACTTACAGGAGTGGATGCCGAAATGGGACTGTCTATCGGAAAATTTGTAGGCTTCGCTATTTTTTGGTTGATCAATATTTACTTCATTTGGAAGGGAACCGAGAGCATCAAATTTCTGGAACAATATTCGGCGCCTATATTGGTATTAATTGGAGTCGGAATGATTGCTTGGGGAGCTAGCGAAGCCGGTGGATTTAAAATTGTATTGGATCAAAGCAAGCAATTGGAAATGGCTGCTGCCGAAACATATAAAGAGGGCAACCTATTTTTTGTAGACATCAATCCAATCAAAGATAAAACGGGAAAAATAAAAGCTGATGCCTTTAAAACCATCCAAGACGGACAAGACAAAGGCTGGCAAAATCTTCCCACTGATGCAAAATTTCCAATTACGGTTCCCCTAGGAAACTCCCCAGTCAAGGAAGTAAAAATTCAATTGCGACAACAAACCGAAAAAGGATTCAATGAATCTAGTATCGTAGCCGCCAAAGCTCGAACTACTGTAAAAAAAGGACTGAGCGATAAACTCTGGTCTTATATTTTATGGCTCACCATCATGGTTGGCTTTTGGGCCACGATGTCTTTGAGTATCGCCGATATCACGCGCTATGCCGCTACCCAAAAAGACCAAGTCGCCGGCCAATTCATTGGCCTTCCCGGCACGATGCTTTTATATTCTTTCGTCGGGATATTTGTAACCTGTGCTGCCGTCATCAACTTCGATGACATCCTCCTAGCCACAGACGCTCCTTGGGATCCGGTTACCTTACTCTCAAAATTTGACAATCCAACCGTAGTGATCTTTTCACAAATTGCCATGATCATCGCCACCCTGAGTACCAATATCGCAGCCAATGTCATTGCCCCTGCCAATGCCTTTTCCAATATCAGTCCTAAAAACATCAGCTTCCGCAGCGGCGGAATCATCACCGGAATCATCGGTATCATCATTTGCCCCTGGCTATTGCTCAATGAAATTAGTGGCATCCTTATTTTTGTTAGTGGCCTGCTAGGCCCCGTATTAGGCATCATGCTTTCCGACTATTATCTAGTCCGAAAAAAACAATTACAATTGGCCGAATTATACAAACACCAAGGCGCCTATACTTATACTGCTGGTTTCAATCCTGCGGCCCTTGTCGCCTTAGTGCTCGGTATCGCTACTGCATTGATTGGCTTATATGTTCCAGCATTGGAAGCACTTTATAAATTATCCTGGTTCTCTGGTTTTGCGGTTTCTTTTTTCATTTATTATTTGATGATGAAAAATCAAAATCGGTCCAATTAATTTACTTTTAAGCGTTCGAATTTTGATAAAGAAAAACCTAATTATTGGACAAAAAAAAATTACGTATTTTGGCTTAAAGTACTAGATAAAAGAAAAAAGTGTCCCGCAGATTTCGCAGACCACGCAGATTTTTTACGATCATTCGTAAAAAATCTGCAACATCTGCGAAATCTGCGGGACACCAAATACCATCATTTCATTCTTTTTTGCTTTTGTCAAAGGACTTACCTTGCAATAACATTTTTAGCCACATACTACTTGACCATTTTCAAACACACACCTATGTCTATACTAATCAAAAACGGAAGAATCATCACCGCCGAATCAGACTATATCGCGGATTTATACATCGAAGGAGAAAGCATTCAAGCCATTGGCAAAAACCTAAATTACACCGCCGACAAAACGATAGATGCATCCGGCAAACTCGTATTCCCCGGAGGAATCGACCCACATGTCCACCTCGACATGCCATTCATGGGCACCTCTTCCAGCGACGATTACGAAACCGGAACCCGCGCCGCCCTACACGGCGGCACCACCACCGTCATCGACTTTATCTTACAAACCCAAGGAGACACTTTACACAATGCCCTGGAAACCTGGCAAAAGAAATCCCGAGGAAAAGCAATCGGAGATTACTCCTACCATATGGCCGTCACCGACTTCAATGATGCCGTCGCCAAAGAAGTCGTCCAACTCATCGAGCAAGAAGGCATTACTTCTTTTAAAACCTTTATGGCTTATAAAGGGGCCCTGATGATCGACGATGGTCAAATGGTGCAGTTGATGAAAGTAGTCAAAAAACACGGCGGCCTAGTGACCGTACATGCCACCAATGGAGACATGATTGATTCGCTGATTGCGAAGCATCGGTCGGAAGGAAAACTATCGCCTTTGTATCATTATCTTTCTCAGCCGGAGGTGACGGAAGCGGAAGCTTCTGGACGCTTTGCGGATATGTTGGAATATACAGGTTGTCCGGGTTATATCGTACACATGACCTGTGAGGGTGCCCTCAATGCCATCCGTCGTGCGACTACTCGCAATCAAAAAGTCTTTGTAGAAACTTGTTCTCAATATTTGGTTTTGGATGCTTCTTTATATGAAGATGATTTTGAAGGCGCCAAGTGGGTCATGAGTCCTCCCTTGCGGGAAAAGAAAGATCAAGTGGCGCTTTGGTCAGGGATCAATCAGGGATTGATTCAGGTGGTTGGAACAGACCATTGTCCTTTTATGTGGGAACAAAAAAAGATGGGAAAGGATGATTTTTCTAAAATCCCAAATGGCCATCCGGCAATTGAACACCGCATGGAATTGATGTATACCGAAGGTGTTGGAAAGGGAAAAATTTCTTTGAATAAATTTGTAGAGGTGACCTCTACCAATGCAGCTAAAATCTTTGGAATGTATCCGCGCAAAGGAACCATTGCCATTGGCGCAGATGCAGATATTGTTATTTTCGATCCGAATAAAAAGCATCAGCTCTCGGTAGAGACCCATCATATGAATGTCGATTACTCGGGCTATGAAGGCTGGGAATTGACGGGGAAATGTGAGACGGTTTTATTGAGAGGGAATGTAGCCATTGAAGATGAAACTTGTCATTTGAAAGCAGGATTTGGACAGTTTGTATCGCGTGGAAAAACTTCTTTAACGATATAAACGAAAGTCCAGATTTTTATTGGAAACCAAAATAGGTTTCCAATAATTAAAAAACTAAATCGACCAGCTCTGCTGCGTCTTATTTATAAAAACTAAACACACACGAAATGCCTAGAAATGTAAAATCCGGTTTAATACAAATGAGTCTTCCAATGACGGAAGGAGAAGGAAGCATCCAAGAGATCATGAACGCCATGGTTGACAAACACATTCCCTATATCGAAGAAGCAGGAAAAAAAGGCGTACAGATTTTATGCCTGCAAGAAATTTTCAATACCCCTTACTTTTGTCCGGGACAAGATTTAAAATGGTATGAATCGGCGGAGCCCGTACCAGGACCTACCGTTGCCAGAATGCAGGAATATGCCAAGAAATACCAAATGGTAATGATCGTTCCGATTTATGAAATCGAACAACCGGGCGTACTTTACAATACCGCAGCAGTGATTGATGCAGATGGAACTTATCTGGGCAAGTATCGAAAAAATCATATCCCACATACCACTGGTTTTTGGGAGAAATTTTTCTTTAAACCCGGCAATCTCGGATACCCCGTTTTCCAAACCAAATACGCCAAAATCGGCATCTATATTTGCTATGATCGTCACTTCCCGGATGGTGCAAGAATCCTTGGATTGAATGGTGCAGAAATCGTTTACAATCCTTCTGCTACCGTAGCGGGCTTGTCGCAATATTTATGGAAATTAGAACAACCAGCTCATGCTGCTGCCAATGGTTATTTCATGGGTTGTATCAACCGCGTCGGCGAAGAAAAACCTTGGGACTTAGGCCGCTTTTATGGCACCTCCTATTTTGTTGATCCGCGTGGACAAATTTTCTCACAAGCTTCTGAATACGATGACGAACTACTCATCGCTGATTTTGATTTGGACCTAATTAGCGAAGTACGATCTACCTGGCAGTTCTTCCGAGATCGCCGACCAGAGACTTATGGTAGATTGACCGATTTGTAAAAATGCAAACGCATTTTTCTAGGGTTCCACCTTTTTATTTCACACAAAATCAATACCTTGGCAGAATACAATAAACCCACCACTGAAAAAGAATTTGAGGAAAATTTTGCGCAGAAAAAACCATTGATGAATACCACGGAAGCTTTTTATGAAAGCTCTCGCTGCTTGTTTTGCTATGATGCGCCTTGTATGAATGCTTGTCCAACCGAGATAGACGTTCCACTTTTTATAAAACAAATCAACACCGGAAATACCACCGGAGCCGCTAAAACCATTTTTGAATCCAACTGGCTCGGCAATGCCTGTGGCAAGGTTTGTCCTACGAGTGAATTATGTGAAGGCGCTTGTGTTTACGACGGCCAGGATGTGCCCGTTATACAAATTGGTCGCTTACAAAATTTCGCTACCGACCAAGCAATAAAATCAGGGACTCCCCTTTTCTCACCCGGAGCAGACAATGGCAAAAAAGTGGCCATCATCGGTGCCGGCCCCGCAGGCATCGCCTGTGCTTGTGAACTGCGAACGATGGGCTATACCGTCGACATCTACGAAGCCAAAGACAAACCTTCTGGCCTTACCGTCTACGGCGTCGCGCCTTATAAAATCACCAACAAGGAAGTCCTCGATGAAATGGATTATCTGCAAAAACAATTGCAATTCAACATCCACTATAATTCTAACATCAGCACTAGCGAGCAATTGAAGGAACTCGAAGAAAAATACGATGCCTTATTCCTTGGCGTCGGACTAGGAGCCACCGCGACTTTGAACATGCCCGGCGAAGACAAAACCAATGTAGTCGGAGCCGTGGAATTTATTGAAGAATTGCGGATGAAACAACATAAGGTGGCGGTACCAGAAAGTGTCATCATCATTGGTGGTGGAAATACTGCCGTGGATGCTGCTTCGGAATCGGCTCGCATGGGCGCGGAGAATGTTTATTTGGCTTATCGCCGAAGTAAGCAGGAAATGGGCGCTTATGGTTTTGAATATCAGTTGGCGAAGTATGCTGGGGTGAAAGGGCTGTTTAATGTTTCGCCTTTGGAAATAGTTGGGGAGGAAAAAGTGTCGGGTGTGAAATTTATTAGGACGCAGAATAAGGATGGGCGCTTGGCGCAAATTGAAGGGAGTGAATTTGTTGTCGCTTGTGATATGGTGATTAAGGCGACGGGGCAGGCGAAGCAGGGTTCTTTTTTAAGTTTGATTGATGGATTGGAGATTGATGGGAGAAAACGGATTATGGTTAATTCGGAAAATCATCAAACTACGAATCCTAAATATTTTGCTGGGGGTGATGCGGTGAATGGTGGAGCGGAGGTGGTGAATGGGGCTGCTGAAGGTAAATTGGCGGCTAATGGGATTGATCTTTGGCTGAATGCTTAAATAATACCTGGGGTGCAGCTTGAAGCTGCGCCCCAGATATTCGAAAACTAATTTAAAAAAAACAAACCACAATAATATGCCAGATTTATCTATAAACTTTGCTGGAATAAAATCGCCTAATCCATTTTGGCTCGCTTCTGCCCCACCTACTAATTCGGGGTATCAGGTGATGAAAGCTTTTGAAGCGGGATGGGGCGGCGCCGTTTGGAAAACCTTGGGCGTTCCGGTGATTAATGTATCTAGTCGCTATGGTTCGGTCAATTATCGAAATACCCGGATGGCTGGGTTTAATAATATTGAATTGATTACGGATCGGCCTTTGAGTGATAATTTAAAAGAGATTGAGGAAGTAAAAAAATACTTTCCGGATCATGCGATTATTGCTTCTTTGATGGTGGAGACGAAGGCGGAATGGGAGCAAATTATCAGAGATGTAGAAAACGCAGGAGCGGATGGGATTGAACTAAATTTTGGTTGTCCGCATGGGATGTGTGAAAGGGGAATGGGTTCCGCGGTGGGTCAGGAACCAGAGGTACTTCAGACCATCGTTGGATGGGTGATGGAAACGGCAAAGATTCCGGTGATTACTAAATTGACGCCTAATATTTCTCACATTGTCGATCCAGGTTTGGCGGCAGTGCGTGGGGGAAGTAATGCGATTTCTTTAATCAATACGATCAAAAGTATTGTTGGTATTGATCTCGATACTTATGCGCCTTATCCGGTAGTGGATGGCAAGGGAACCAATGGCGGTTATTGTGGCCCGGCGGTCAAACCTATTGCTTTGGAAATGGTAAAAGAGTTGGCACAGCATCCAGAAATCCAATCCACTCCGATCTCGGGAATTGGCGGGATAGAAACTTGGCGGGATGCGGTGGAGTTTATGTTGCTGGGGGCTTCCTCTGTGCAAGTTTGTACGGCGGTGATGCATTATGGTTTTGGTATCGTTAGAGAAATGGAAAGTGGATTGATTGATTTTATGAATCAAAAAGGTTATGAAACCATTTATGATTTTGTTGGAAAAGCTTTACCTAATGTAACGGAATGGAAGCACTTAAATCTAAAACACAAAGTGGTGGCCAAAATTGATGCAACCAAATGTATTGGTTGTGAATTGTGCTATATCGCTTGTGATGATGGGGCGCATCAGGCGATTCGTTTGTCGGAAGTTGGTGGTAGCCGTATTCCTGAAATCATTGATGAAAATTGTGTGGGCTGTAATTTGTGTTCATTGGTTTGTCCGGTGGAAGAATGTATTACGATGGAGCAACGGGATGATGGAACGGAACAGGTTACTTGGCATGAAAAGACGCTTGCGAATACGATTCCGACTACCTTTGATGATGATCGTGCGGGAGGAAAAGGGCATTTTGTACCGAAGGTGACGGATGCTTTGAAAAAGTAAATTTTTCAAGCTGGCGTGCAGCTTGAAACTGTGCGCCAGGTTGAAACTCACTCTGGTTCTATCAAGCCCAAACGAATCTGCTCCAACAAATCAGGAGACCCCCAAGTTCCAAAAAAATCGAGGTAATCTTTTTCTAAGAATACCGAAAAACCTGCTGCTTCCAATTGCTTAAAATTGGCCTCTGTTGGCAAAGAAAAATAATGTCCTTCCTTATCACTTTTCGCCATAGTGGGCAATTGATCTTGTTCCTTTAAGCTATGGATGGCTTCTAAAATAAGTTGACAACCCAAAGGATACAATTGATAGACATGCCAAAACAACGATTTCTCCGGGTTTACTTTTAAAGTAGCCATTTTGATAATCGCTCCCGTATCAATGGTCTTATCCTGGATATAATGCAAGGTGCATCCGATTTCTTTTCTTTGATCCTTTAAAGCATGTAAGGTTCCTAAAATTCCGCGATAATCGGGAAGTAGGCCGGAGTGTAAATTGAGGATTCCTTTCTTGGGAATTTGGATGATTTCATTGTGAAATATTTTTCCGAAACGGATGGAAATAAAAAGGTCGGGGTTTAGGTTTTTGATTTTTGTTATAAATGCTGAGCTATTTACATTGTCGCATTGAATCAATGGAAAGGAAGAGAAATGTTCGTCTAAGAACTCAAAGGAATTGGTTTCCTTAGATGCTCTTACTAAGGGAGCTACTTTTGTAAAACTCCATTCTTTTTCATAGTATTCTAAATGGGTCAATGCTTGGGGTTTGGGCTTGCTCCCTCCTACTGCATTTGAATAAAAAATAATTACCTCGTGTTGCAGGAGTTCTTCTTTTAGCAATTGTAAGGCCAAGTTGGCGTGGAGGTCTTTGTTGAGAAAGAGGAGAATTTTCATTGGGTAAATATTGAAGATTCCGTTAGGGTTTTTCTATTTCAATTCCGTAAACCGATACATCCATCCCAAGGTAATGCGTTTTATAAAACACTTTCATCCCATTTCTTTCTGCGACTTTCATCGAGCCAATATTGTCTTTATGGATGATAGAAACAAAGCGATCAGAAATATTGGCAGCCATCCCAAACTTTTTCATTTGCTGCGCCATTTCAGTTCCAAAGCCCTTCCTCCAATAGGCTGGTTTTAAAGAATAAGCAATTTCATATTCTGTTCGGTCCATGATCTCCCGAATCAAAATCCCGCTCAAGCCTACAAGATCTCCACTGGCTTTTTCGATGACTGCTAAATGTCCCAATCCCTCCTTTTCATAGCGGTCAAATTGTGATGTTATCCATCCCTCCGCCAAACTTGCGTGGTCTTTGGACAAATCCATTCCCATAAAAGGTAAGTGGTCATTGTTTTCAAAGAAAGGCAACCAAGCTGAAATATCCGCTTCTGTAAGTTTTCGAAAGATCAGTCTTTCAGAACTTTGTTGGAAATAATTCATCGCTTCTATTCTTTTTTATAATTAATTAATTTCGGGCATGGACGAAAGCACGGATCGTTCGTTCGATGTCTTCTTTCGTAGTCGCCCAGGAACAAACGCTGACTCGAATCACAGATTCGCCTTTCCAAGTAGAAGGCCCACACCAACATTCCCCCGATTTTTGAATATTCGCCAAGGTATCTTTAGTCCTTTCTTCTGTTTCACAAGCTACTAATACTTGATTAAAAACGACGTCATTGATAATCCTAAAATCGTGTACCTTTAAACCTTCGGCCAATCGGTTCGCCAACAAATGAAAACCCGTTATCATTTCATCCACTCCACTTTTACCCAAATACTTAAGGCAAGACCAAAGTTCGATGGCGCGCGAACGCTTGGACATTTCGGTAGTGTACAACAGTGGTTCTCTCCTATCGGAGAAAGCAAGGTAATCGGCAGTGGCTTGAAGAGCGCTAATCATCGCAGGTTCATCGCGGCAAAGAACAATCCCACAGTCGTAAGGCGTATTTAAAGTTTTATGTCCATCCACCGCCCAGGAAGTCGCTTTTTCCATTCCTGTAGTTAGGTAGGACAAAGATTCACAAGCAGCAGCCCATAAACCAAAAGCACCATCTACATGTACCCAAGCACCTACCGCATTGGCTTGGTCGCAGACTTCGGAGAAGGGGTCGAAAGCGCCGGTATTGACATTTCCTGCCTGGAGCAAAACCAGCGATAGCGCATCCAATTCCGGCAAGTGATTTAAATCTAAACATCCTTTGTCATCCGAAGGTATCCATTCTATATTTTCGCTCCCAAAGCCAAGGATGGCCAAGCCCTTTTTGACACTGGAATGCACTTCTTGGTGGGCAATCACTCTAATTTTTGGCGCACCATTTAATCCTTTGACATTGATGTCCCAACCTGCGTTTTTCAGCAAGCGATAGCGGGCAGCGGCCAGGCCACATATGTTTGCAGTGGAGGTGCCACTTACAAAACCTGCGACTGTTTCATCCGGCAGGGAAAACAATTCTCTAAGCCATTTTTCACAGACCATCTCCAACTTCGCGTTTATCGGAGAGGTCAAAGATAAGCCTCCGTTTTGATCCCAAAAATCAGATAACCATTTGGTCGCTACCGCTACAGGTAAGGCTCCGCCATTGACGAAGCCAAAATATCGACCGCCTGTTTGGGCAATGGTATTGGGGCCACCCAATTGGTTCAATTGCTCCAAGACGAGTTGGGCAGAAGTTTGTGTTTTCGGAAGTGCTTCGTCGAAACCTTGTAGTAGTTTTTGGCTTTCTTCGGAAGGAAATACTTCCATTTCCGGGATTTGGTCCGCGTAGGCGAAAGCATATGTTTTGGCTTGTTCGAAGATTTCTCGTTTGTTTAAATCCGCAAACATTTTAGTCTGGTTGCTTTGCTTTTCTTCTTCTATCATGTCAGTGGATTTTTTATTTCAATTGCTTTTGTATAGGAGACTCGGTTAAATATTTTTAGTATTGAATTAGTGCTTTCCGCTTGCGCGGGGCCTAGGGTATTGAAGACTAGAGGTCAGGAGCCCTCTTTGTAATTCCGTGTACGACTTGTAAGTCGTAACGAACAGTTTATTTTTTATAAAAAAATCTATAGAAAACGAACGGAGTCGCAGTCCTACAGGCTGTTTAACGAAAATTAGTTTCTATAAATCTCATTCCCAAGAACTAAATTCTTTCTTTATTTTTTCAAAATATATTTCATCAAACTATCCGTTTGTGCTTCGTCTCCAAAAACAAAAGTATGGGTTCCAAATGCGACAAATCCAATTTTTTCGTAGAAAGCAATCGCACTTGGATTTTTTTGCCACACACCTAGCCAAAGGTAGTCCAAATCAGAATCGAGTGCAATTTCTTTGGCTTTATTCATCAAAGCTTTGCCCACTTTTTTTCCTTGAAATGCTGCTGCCACATAAATGCGTTCTACTTCCAGACTGGTCTCCTCGTTTAGATCTGTTTGGGCAGCTGCAAAATTTACTTTTAGGTAGCCAATGATCTGTTGCTTGTATTTCGCAGTATAGAATTGAGAATTGGGGTTCTGAAATTCGGCGCTTAATTGTGCTAGGGAAAAGGCTTTATCCAGGTAATCCTGCATGTTTTCTCGCGTATTGAGATGGGCGTAGCTATCCAAGAAATATTTGATGGCTAAAGGTCGCAGGCTTTCAATCTCTGTGATACCGAGCGGACTTATTTTAAGCTGATCTAGGTGCATGGTGTAAAGGATCAATAACGTTTCTTCCTTTGCCAGCCCATTGCCAATCCAACCAATCCTACCAGCAGGCAAATGCCCAGCCAGAAAAAGATATCATAGGCGTTGACAAAGAGTCGATAGAGAAAAGTAAACAAAAACAAAGTTAATCCAGTCCACTCCCAAATGCGATCTTTTTCCCATCTTTTTTTTGATTCTAAAATGGGTGGTAAATTGAAAAACAAGCGCAACTCGGGCCATTCCCAGGCGAGTAAAAGCAGGTTGGCTAAAAGAAGCAATCCAGTAATTACGGGCGTATAATTAAAATCATAAGAAAGGGTGACTACAAAAATATTGGCAATAATGGGCAAAAACATGACCGCTCCCAGCTTCGCAAATCGTTGCGTCATAAGCAGCATACCAGCGATCAGTTGGCCCAGGCCGATGAATTGCCAATAAAGACCTGATTGGTACATGGTTTCGAAAAAATGCCAAGCACTGTGAATGGGATGATCCGCTCCGCTAGACCCCGTAAAGCGATGTCCTTTTATCTTGATCAAACTGGCAAAAACGAAGGTTCCTCCGATTAGGAAGCGGGTATAAATAATGAGGAGTTGGGCCCAAATATTTTCTTTAATGGAGGACAGCATAAAGAGGATGGAGGTTTTGATTTTTTGGATCTTGTCTGGGCAGACAATTTAGGGATAATTTCAAAAACCAATGCTCTTTTTCGATAGATGTTTTATTTAAGAAGCTAGACTAAAGAGAACGTTAAATCAAAACGGCACGCCGCTCAAGGTCACCTTACACAGGGAGCAGTCGATATCAATTCGTGTTTGATAAGGCTGAGCGCCGGAGGCGTAGGTTTTTTCCTTGCCAATTTCTTCGATTTTTAATAAGGACTCGGGCAATTGGAAAGTTGCTTTGTCGGCTTGGGAATTGACCAAAAGATAGGAACTTAGGTTTTGGATACCCAGCTTCACGGTGGCGTTCTGATTTTTGATTAGGATTTTGGAGGTTTCTTTGTGGATATTTGCGATGGTCAAATCGCAATTCCTTAGGTTTAGTTCTGTGGCTTCTTTCAGGTTGATGAGGTCAAAGCTTGTGTATAAGGCTTCTTCTACAAAAAAGAGTTTTACTTGTCCACAAGACAGTTTATCACTTAAGGATTTATTGAAGATCAGTTTTCCAATATCCTGAAAATCGAGCGTAGACAAAGAAGATTCGAGGATCAATTCATCAGCACGATTGATGGAAATCTTGGAGCCTTTGGCCCTTAGTTCGCCTTTGCTCAATTCCTTTATTTCCAGGGTGACCGATTTGAGAGACCCTTTGAGTTCATTCAATTTATTGGCCGTAAAGGTGCCTTGATTCATCCTCAAATCCAAGCGGCCTTCATGATCACCTAAGGATAAAAAAACTTCTTCGGTATCAAGGTCTAATTGACTTTTTCGAGGCACATACAAGGTGGTGGACAATTCCAGGTATTTAATTTTATATTCTTTGCCATTGCTTAATACGACTGAATTATCATCCGCTCTAAACCAGCCGTTTTCGATCATAAACCGGTCGATGTTTAATTTGCAATCGACGAGTACCTGGTCAGCAGCATTCGCCCTAAGTTCCACTTCCAGGGCACTTAAAAGCTCTTTGGTCTGGCTTTCGGTTTCGCATTCTAGTGTTACTCTGGTAGACTGTTTTACTTTATTTTTATCCCAGGTAAAAATTTCAAAACGCTTGTCCAGTACATAAACATAGACTTCATCTTTTCGTCCAGAGACAACATAGTTTTTATCGACGGGTCTGATGTGCAAGACTCCATTCCCTGTGATTCTGGGCGAAGCAGGTCCTTTGCTTTTTATTATTACTTCCTCGGATACGGCAATTTCTTTTTCGAATAGCTGTGTCGTTCTTTGCGCAAAGCTGGTCCAGATAAAGACCAATTGCAAGCAAAATACCAAGGCGATTTTTTTAGATAGACAGCTTGGATTTTTCACTATTGATATTGAATTCTTTTTCATTTTCATTAATTTTTTGTATTTCAAAAATAACCTTGTCTAGTAATTCACTTTTGGATTTATAGTATTGCAATACTTCTTTAGCGATGTTTTCCGCATAACCTTTTTCATTGAGGTAATCGACTTTGGACTGAAAGGTTTCGTCCAGGTACTGGACTTGGTTTACTAAGATTTGTAAATCATTTTTGTGGCCAACAGGCACACTACTTTCGCGGATCAACTGCAATTGTTTTTCCAAAACCAAATCTACCGCTTGGTCTTCAAAGCCATAAGAAGCCAATAATTCTGCGGGGATGACTACTTTTTCAGCAGTAAAAAACACTTGAGAGAAAATTATTCCCAATAAAAAAACCGCGGCCATGCCTAGGACTTTGTGGTAAATTGGACGTCCTTTAGTTTCCTTCTTTGACAAATCCTGTAGGTGAGTCAAAGAATCTTTGGTTTTAGGGATTTCCATTTCATTTTCTATCCCTTCCCAGATTTTTGGGTTGACCTCCTTCAAGTCCATTTCCTTTTTCTTGTTTTGTAAATATTTTTCAAATTCCGTCATGACTAATGAATTAGGTGTTTTGATAATTTTTGCTTTAAAAGTTTTAGGCCATAGCGGTACTGGCTCTTGGAGGTGGATTCTGCAATCTTGTACAGCTCCGCTATTTCTCTATGCTTAAAACCTTCCAGCAAATACAAGGTCAATATCCCGCGGCAACCATTGGGCAAATTTTGAATCGCCTTGTTGATCATTTCCAATTCAATGCCCGCATACCAATTTTCGGTTTCTTCTTCCGCTTTGATTTGCCCCTCCTCTACTTGTGCAAAGTGGATTCTTTTTTTACTCACCCGGATACTGTGATTGACGACGATTCGCTTGAGCCAATATTTATAATTTTCGGGGTCTTTGAGTTGTTCTATTTTCTGGAAAGACTTCACAAAAGATTCTTGCACCACATCTTCTGCATCGCTGAGGTTGTTGGTTACGCGAAAGGCAAGGGTCAACATTTCTTTGACAAAGGTGGTGTATAGAAAGCTCATCCCTCGTTTGTCCTTGGATTTCACTTGCATTACCGCACTTGTTATTTTGTTGATTTCTTTCAATTCCTTGGTGTTCTAATTCGATGGTAAGTAGAAGGCTAAAAAACTTCCGAGAATAGTCCATGTTAATGGTGTTCATCTACTTATACCTAATAAAGCAAGGAATCGGGAAAAGGACGTAAGGAAAGTGATTTTTTTTTGAGATTTTTATTTTTAAGATGGCGAGGGGTTGAATTGAAGCTTTTATTTTTAGGAGAATTTGTTTTAAAAAAGTCATTGATTTCTTTTGCAAAACCCAAAATAAAAATCCCGAATTTTCGAAAATCGAAAATTCAGGATTCACTGCTTTTTCAAGGCTTATTAACGCTTATTCTTCGTATTTTTCATCGACATTATATTGAGCTAATCCTTGCTGCTTATAATAATAGTGACACCAAAATGCTCTAGAACACGAATCTGTGGCTATTTCAGGATAGTTTTTGAGATAGTAGTCGC
>CALLVY010000522.1 GCA_938015925.1 uncultured Saprospiraceae bacterium | reverse complement strand
AACATTATTATTTTCTTCGTGAAGGCATAGCCTTGGTTTGATACTTAACTGTCATCAATTTTTCTGCCAGCAGGCCAAATAAGTCATTATGTCAGTCAGAAAACCCTGCAAATATCGGATTATCCTTGGATTGCTTGCTTTATTTTGAGAAAAATTTTGGCTCAACAAGCCATTTTTATGGTATTCAACTCCATTTTACACTTCTTCCAAGTCCCTGGACAATCGCATTTGAAAATATTGAATAAAAAATTAGGAATGTTCAGAAAAAGAAAAAACGGAGGTTTAATTGTGGATAGGAATATTGAATAAGGAATTTTAAATTTTGAATAAGGAATTTTTTGACGAAAAATTGCGATTTTATAGGGACATCAAAGATGGGATTAAACTAAACCATAGCATTGACCGCCCCAATCGATATTCGATATTGAAAATTTCCTCTTCCATTTTTTTCCTGAACACTCCTAATAAAAAATGTGCTCTCTCAAATATCAAATAGGACTAATCAAGCAGGTGAGGCCGATTAAAAATTAATGAAATACAAACATTTAAGTGCTTGGACAAAAGCAATCACTTAGTTCACAAAATTAAATATTACATTATTTAGAACTACTTACTTAAAATCCGATTGCCCTCTTTCTAGTATTGCTTTGCAAATAAATCGTAACTTTCCCATTCACTACAAATCTGCACTTATGTTATCTATAGACCCCAATAAAGTTGCTCAAGGCGACCTGCACCAATATCTTTTAGGAAGTGTTGCTCCGAGGCCGATTGCTTTTGTGAGCACACTTGATGAAGATGGAAAACCCAACCTTGCTCCTTATAGTTTTTTTAATTGCTTTAGTTCCAATCCGCCTATTGTTGTCTTTTCTTCGAATCGCAGAGGGCGCGACAATAGTACCAAAGACACTTTACACAATATCAAAACAACAGGTGAGGCTGTCATCAATATGGTCAGTCATGACATTCTCCGACAAATGGTAGTGACAAGCATCGAGTATCCTGCCGGAGTCAGTGAGTTTGAGAAGGCTGGTTTGACGCCTATTCCTGCAGAGATCGTTCGTCCTTTTCGAGTAAAAGAATCACCTGCTCATTTGGAATGCCAGGTACAGGATATTATTACCTTGGGAGAAGAAGGAGGCGCGGGGCATTTGATTATTTGTAAGGTAGTGCGATTGCATGTTGCCAAAAGAGTATTGGATGAAAATCAAAAAATTGATCCTCATAAAATAGATTTGATGGGTAGAATGGGGCGTACTTTTTATGTCCGTGCGAGTGGCGAATCGGTGCAAAGTATTTA
Organism: uncultured Saprospiraceae bacterium; assembly: GCA_938015925.1. Classification (GTDB taxonomy): domain Bacteria; phylum Bacteroidota; class Bacteroidia; order Chitinophagales; family Saprospiraceae; genus CALLVY01. Next base: position 8,892 of record CALLVY010000522.1, on the reverse strand, counting down.
TCAATCGGTTACCGAGATTGGCATTGGTTATAAGGAGTTGCCGGAGAGTTTTAGAACTAGCAAAGTTTTGAGCGCCAATAATCTTGGGCAATTGGCCAGCCTTACCGCTTTGCCCAATAAAGACATGGTGGAAACATTAAAAAAAGAAGATGCTAAAATTAGTAATTTACTAGCAGCAGAAAACCCGGTCCAGGCATTGCATGCGTATGCGAAGGAATTATTGGATGAAGGAAATGAACGGGAGAAGGCGGCGGTCGTTTTGATGTTGGCTGGTATGTAAATAGCATTTTCCAATGCTATTAAGATTTTTTCCTATGGCATAAAACTTGTTCCCTTTTAGTGCTGTTTAAAAAATAAAGTCCTCTTTTGAGCCGGCAGGTAGGCAGGTTTTCCTTTTAACTCAAAACCACCTCACTTCCAGTTCGTTAGGTATTTGAGTTAAATAAAAAACGTCGGACTTATATTTTCAACGATACTTAGCTTTAATTGAAGTTATTTTAAACCTAAATCTTTATACCATGAAGTCAATCAACAACTTAAAAAGTTTAGATCATTTGAAATTAACAAAACAACAAATGCTTACCTTAAAAGGAGGAGATGATGATGTGCTACTTAACAATTCTGGTGATCTTGGCGTCTTAAATTTCACCGGATAATTTGCTTGCAAAGCAAGTATTAAAATGCTCCTCTTAATAAATCAAGAGGAGCATTTTTTTTTACATCAAACAACAATACAAGATTTGCAAACCTCACCGAGCATCAATCATCAATTGCAATATTTTCCCTGCCGCTTCTGCGATTACCGTTCCCGGACCAAAGACTCCCGCTACCCCTTGTTCGTACAAAAAGTCATAATCTCTTGGAGGAATAACACCACCAACAACGACCATAATATCTTCTCGTCCCAAGTCTTTTAGCGCCGCGATAGTTTGAGGAACTAAGGTCTTATGACCAGCAGCCAATGAAGAAATCCCCAAAATGTGCACATCGTTTTCCGCAGCTTGGCGAGCCGCTTCTTTAGGCGTTTGGAATAGCGGTCCGATATCAACATCAAAGCCAAGGTCTGCAAAACTAGTGGCAATGACTTTCGCTCCGCGATCATGACCATCCTGCCCCAATTTCGCAATCATAATTCGTGGGCGACGACCTTCCAACTCTGACAATTGATCTGCGAGACCTAGCGTTTTCTTAAAATTATCATCCATCTTTATTTCATTAGAATAGACTCCTGAAATCATTTGAGTAGAAGCGACATAGCGACCAAAATGTTTTTCCATCGCCATAGAAATCTCTCCTAGTGTTGCCCGAAAACGAGCAGCCTCAACAGATAAAGCGAGGAGATTTCCGTCGCCTTTAATTGCGGCTTCTGTTATTGCTGCCAAAGCCTTTTGCACTGCTGCTTCATCGCGCGTATCTTTGATTTCTTTTATGCTTTTCAACTGCGATTCCCTAACGGCCGTATTGTCTACTTCTCGCAATTCCATTTCCAAATCCTCTTCTTCCAATCGAAAAACATTGACTCCTATAATCTGATCGCGACCGCTATCAATCCGTGCTTGCTTACGCGCCGCCGCTTCTTCTATTCGCAACTTTGGTAAACCATTTTCGATGGCCTTAGTCATGCCTCCCATCGCTTCTACTTCTTCTATTAAAGTCCAGGCACGTTCCGCCAATTGACCCGTCAAATATTCCACATAATAAGAACCTGCCCAAGGATCAACGGCTTTGGTGATATGGGTTTCTGATTGTAAATATTTTTGCGTTTCCCGAGCAATGCGTGCAGAAAAATCAGTCGGTAAAGCAACGGCTTCATCAAGCGAATTGGTATGCAAACTTTGGGTTCCACCAAAAGCTGCGGCCATCGCTTCGATACAAGTTCGAGCGATATTATTATAAGGATCTTGTTCCGTCAAACTCCAACCGGAGGTTTGGCAATGTGTTCGCAAAGCCATGGATTTAGAATTCTTTGGATCAAACTGTTTGACAATTTTTGCCCAGAGCATTCTAGCCGCACGCATCTTCGCTATTTCCATAAAGTGATTCATGCCAATGCCCCAGAAAAAAGAAAGGCGGGGCGCAAAATCATCAATCGCCAAACCACTGGCAATTCCGGTTCGCAAATATTCCAAACCATCGGCCAGGGTATAAGCCAGTTCGATATCCGCAGAAGCGCCTGCTTCGTGCATGTGATAACCAGAGATACTAATGGAATTAAATCGCGGCATATGTTGTGCCGTATACTGAAAAATATCCGCAATGATTCGCATCGAATGTTTGGGCGGATAGATGTAAGTATTTCGAACCATAAATTCTTTGAGGATGTCGTTTTGAATGGTTCCTTTTAATAAATTCAAATCGACTCCTTGTTCTTCTGCTGCTACGATATAAAAAGCCATGATGGGAATGACCGCGCCATTCATGGTCATAGACACAGACATTTGATCGAGTGGAATTTGATCAAATAAAATTTTCATGTCTTCCACACTATCAATGGCGACTCCTGCTTTCCCCACATCTCCGACCACTCTTTCGTGATCGGAATCATAGCCTCTATGGGTGGCCAAATCAAAGGCCACGGATAATCCTTTTTGTCCGGCAGCCAGATTGGCTCGGTAGAAAGCATTGCTTTCTTCGGCAGTGGAAAATCCGGCGTATTGGCGGATGGTCCAAGGCCGGCCGGTGTACATGGAGGCATAAGGTCCGCGAAGAAATGGAGGCAAACCTGCTCCAAATCCGATGTGCTCCATCTCCTGAATATCACGAGGAAGATAATGCGCTTTGATGGCAATCTTCTCCGGCGTACTCCAACCGGTGTCTTCTTGAAGTGGATTGGCCGTCGTTGTTGAGGAATCTTTTGGAAAATTTATTTTGGAAAAATCTGGTCTGGTCATGCGGTAAAGATAAGGGAAAAAAATCTTTACCCGATTAGGCTTTATTTAAAAAAAATCCATCCAGCTTCCCAGGCGGGTCGCTTCGGCTTCATTGCGTTTCATGTAGTCTAAAAATTCTTTTCGGGGAATGCTTCGCCCTCCCAGGCTTTTGAGATGTTGGGTTTCTTGTTGGCAATCGATCAACCAAAAGCCCCATTCTTCGAGACGTTGGACTAAGGAGATAAATCCAAATTTAGAAGCATTGCTGACTTTGGCAAACATTGATTCTCCAAAGAATACTTTGCCGATAGAAAGACCATATAAGCCTCCCACCAATTCGCCATCTTGCCAAACTTCAAAGGAGTGAGCATATCCTTTTTTATGCAAATCACAATAGGCATTAATCATGTCTTCCGATATCCAGGTTCCACCACCTTGTCCTTTTCGCCATTGATCTTTACAAGCTTCCATGACTGCTTTGAATTGGGTATCGACGGTAAATTGGAATTTTTGTTGATTGAAATAAGGTCGCATGCTTTTGGCGATTTTCAATTCTTTAGGGAAGAGTACAAAACGAGGATCGGGGGACCACCAGAGGATTGGGTCTTCGGGATTGAACCAAGGAAAAAGACCTAGGCGGTAGGCGTGGAGTAATCTTTGTACGGAGAGATCTCCACCAATAGCGAGGATGCCATCCTCATTGGCTAATTCGGGGTTGGGAAAAGTCAAGTGGTCTTCTGAAAGCCAAAACACAGGCATGTAAAAGTGGTTAAATACTCTTTCGAAAACTTAAAAATAAGGATTTAATATTGAATTTCGCTTCTATTAAGACAAGTTAGCCTGTAAACTGACGAAGGAAGTTCATGAGGAAACGAACTAAACTGACGAAGGCATTCTCCGTATAAAAAAAATAGCAATGCCGTGGATCGGGTCATTGCTATTTGAACATGGTCAAGAGTTGAACTCTTGACTGTTGAAACTATTTTCAGTCTTTGTCTTCTTCAATAACTACGGACAATCCACGTTCGGTCAAGGCATCTTTCAATGGCTTGAGTACATTTTTAGGAGCCGTTTTTACAATGGCTTTTCCTTTGAAGTGGATAATCATAGAGCATTGTTCTGCTTGCTCAGGTTTGTGTTGGAGTACTTCGACAAAACATTGAATCACCCATTCGAAGGTGTTGTGTTCGTCGTTAAATACAACTAGTTGGGCTTTACCCGTATCCGTATCAGAAGTTTCCTCCATCAATAATACTTCCTCTAATTCTTGTGTACTTGAATTGAACAACATCTTAAAAAAGTTTAATAGTAAAAGATATATTCGCGGCGGTAAACCAGTCAATAATTTTAGATCATTACATCGAACAATCTATATAACTAGTTCAGTTCCGCTAAAGTTGCCTTAACAGCTTCAAAATTTGGCAAATCTCCTGCCGACTCTAACACTTCTGCGTAGCGAATAATTCCCTCTTTATCAATAATAAAGGCAGAACGCTTCGAAACACCTTTCATATCCAACACAAAATCCTCGTATAAAGAGCCATAGGCCATCGATACGTTTTTATTAAAATCAGAAAGAAGCGGAAAATTGATATTTTGCTCTTCTCTGAATTTTTCGAGCGTAAATAAAGAATCTACTGAAATGGCTAAAATCTCTGCATTTAGACCATTATAGTAGGCAATATCGTCTCTCATGGTACATAATTCTGTGGTACAAACCCCAGTAAAGGCCAAGGGAAAAAACAATAGTACTACATTCTTACCTTTATAATCCTCTAGGGATTTTTCTGACTTATCATAAGCCCTCAATGTAAAGTTAGGGGCTTTATCGCCGACGGTAACGCTCATTCGTTATAGATATTTATGTGTTAAAACTAAGCAATCAGGAAGGTGATTCCATTTTATCAGGAGTGAAGATTTAGGAAATGTATTTCAATATGGAATTCCTGCTAGGAATTGAATAAGTAGTTCCTATTCTAATCTTCAAGAACAAATATACCAAATCAACAGCAAAACTCCCTCTTTTCCGCCTAAAATCTTAAGTAAAGAATGAAAACAAGTCTTGCATTTTGCTTATAGATTTTTTAGTTAATACGAGTAAAAAATAGAGACATCCTTCTAAATGGCGGGACTTCTCTCAATACTTTTATTATCTTCCAGCCAACTTTAAGACCTTAGTAAATGAATCCAACCCGCCAAGCTTATATCAACCTTCATATCGCAGTATTGCTCTTTGGTTTTACCGCCATCTTGGGGGACCTTATTCTTTTACCAGCAGTGGTTTTGGTTTGGTGGCGGGTATTTATCACTTCTATAAGCCTTTTATTTCTAATCCAATTTGGTCGTAATCTTCACCTGCTTCCCAAAAAGCTCATTGGTCAATACATGGGAATTGGTGTAATCGTAGGAATACATTGGATTACCTTTTTTGGTGCAGTGAAATATTCGAATGCATCAGTTTGTCTGGTTTGTATGGCTACCACTTCTTTTTTCACTGCTATTCTTGAACCTATCATCTTAAAACAAAAGATAAAAAAGGTGGAGATCCTTTTGGGTTTACTTATTATTCCAGGAATGGCTCTGATTGTAAGAAGCTTGGATTTTTCGATGTGGACAGGTGTTGCATTGGGGCTGACTTCTGCTTTATTGGCTGCGCTCTTTTCTATTTTCAATAAAAAACTGGTTGATAAAGCCGACCCAATGAGCATTACTTTTTTGGAACTGAGTAGCGCTTGGTTGTCTATTTCTTTAATCCTGCCTTTGTATTTTTATCAAAATCCGGAGACCGCATTTTGGCCACAAGAGATGGATTGGGTTTATCTGCTCATCCTTGCTTTATTGTGTACCACTTTAGCTTATGTACTTTCGCTTCGCGCACTCAAATATATTTCTGCCTTTGCGTCCAATCTTACAGTCAATCTGGAACCCGTCTACGGTATCATTCTGGCCGCTATACTTCTCAAGGAAAATGAGGAATTGACTGGGAATTTTTATTGGGGATGCAGTATTATTCTTTTGGCTGTCTTTTGCTATCCTTTATTAAACAGGCAAAAGAAAAAGCCATTAAAGGCTTAAAAAAAATAGGGACTGACTTTCATAAAGTCAGTCCCTATTTCTTAAGACAATTTTGTGCGATTAAAATCAGCCGCCGTGGTCTAGTTAAACAAAGCCGGGATAATCAAATGAAACTCCGGAATTTTCACATCAAACTGCCTTTGACCTGCCGTTTCTTCCATCAAGTACGAACCGTGCATCCGCCCAACAGGAGTAATCAGCGGACACCAAGAAGTATACTCATACGATTCTCCTGGCTCCAAAATCGGCTGCTTCCCCACTACACCATCTCCCTCAACTTCCCGATAACTTCCATTTGAATCAAAAATAAACCAGTGTCGTCTTAGCAATTGAACTGTACGAGAACTGGTGTTCTCTATCTTAATTTGATAAGAAAAAATATATTTGAATTTAGCAGGATCAGAATGCTCCTTGTGGTAAACAGGAAACACACTGATTTTTATTCCATTCGTAGTCAAAGTACTCATCATGTAGTTTTTTATCCGTTTTGTACTTAAGCAGGTGTTCAAAATAAACTATAGTATTCTCTCTGGCTTCTTTTTCTATTACTCTTCTGAAGAACCTCCTCACCTAGCTACGGCTAGGATCGGGAACCATTCGCCTTGACCACCTGCTTACTATAAATCTAACCTAAAAAAGGATAGCCTTACAGCAATTTACAAGGATTTATTTATTCGTGCTTTCTTCTATCATTGGTTTTATCTGTAGAAAGTCTTCCACCATTTTTTCTGCCTCCGCAAAAGCCACTTCCAACTTATCATTAACCAATACTTTATCAAATTTATCGACGTAAGTCAATTCATTGGCAGCCCGTTTCATTCTTTTCTTCAAACTGGCTTCACTTTCTGTTTTTCTATTCCGCAAGCGCTCAAACAAAACCTCAGCAGAAGGCGGATCAATGAAAATGGCGAGTGTTTGTTCCGGGTAAGCTTTTTTGATATTGGTCGCTCCTTTTACTTCGATATCAAACACCACATGCTTGCCTTCTTTCCAAAGTCGTTCAATTTCGCTCCTTAAGGTACCGTAGTATTGTGCCTCATAGACTTCTTCCCATTCCAAAAAATCGCCCTCCTTTGCCTTATGCAAAAAATCATGCTTCGACAAAAAGTAATAATCTTTACCTTCCTCTTCGTGCGGTCTTTTCTCCCTGGTCGTAGCGGACACTGAGAAGTCCAAGGCCTCATATTTAGATAATATATGCCGAACGATGGTCGTTTTTCCTGCCCCGGAAGGTGCTGTAAATAGTACAAGTTTACTCATCAGATAAAAACAGGTCTAAGTCTATTGTAGTTCGCTGAAAGTTTAAAACTTTCAATCTTTTTTTATAAAAAATATTGTTTTAATAATTTGACGGAAATAAAACAATCGATTTGTTCCGTCCCTTAAAGAATATTGGCGACTAATTCTTTGATTTTTTCGAGGTCATCTTTCATCTGCACGACCAAGCGTTGGATAACAGAAGAATTGGCTTTTGATCCAAGTGTATTAATTTCTCTGCCCATTTCCTGGCTGATAAAACTAAGCTTTCGGCCTTTCATACTTTCCTTTTGGGCATCTAACTGCTCTAGAAAAAACTTACAGTGTTGCTCCAAGCGGACTTTTTCTTCCGTAATATCAATTTTCTCCAGATAGTATAAAATTTCTTGCTCAAAACGATTGGCGTCAATGTTATCTTTGCCTACGTACTCTTCCATATTCTGATTCAACCTTGCGCGAAGCTTGGTGACGCGTTCTGCCTCAAAAGGATCCAACTGATTGAGCCCCGCTATGATATTATTTATTCGGAGTTTACAATCGACCTCCATGGCTTCGCCTTCGGCCAATCGAAATTTATTAAAAGAGCTTACAGCATCTTTTACCGTAGTCATTACCGTCTTCCATTCCTCTTCATCTACAGAATCTCCCGAAGTATTGACCACATTGGGCAATCGAAGAATCGCCTGCGTCAAATCTCCAGGAGGCATTCCTAGTTCATTCGTCAGCTTGGTCAATTCTTGATAATATTTTTTAAACAAATCTGGATTGAGTCCAAATTCTCCATCTCCACTCAAAGATTTTATATCGATGGTCAAATCAATTTTACCTCTTTTTACACTATCGATCAGTGCTCGTCGAAGCTCTGGCTCCTTCTCTTTAAAGTTTTGCGGCATCTTAAACCGGATATCCGTAAACTTGCTATTGAGGGATCGAATCTCAACGCTAATGGTTTTGTCTTTATAAGAACCGTTTGAACGGCCAAATCCCGTCATTGATAGCAGCATACTTATTGGGTGTTGCTTGAGTTAAAAAAAAATCATTCTTTGACTAATCCTGTGGTCCATCAAAAAGAAAAATAAAAACTTGTATTGAGCTTGTCGAAACAAGCGACTGAAAGGCTTGTATTGAGCCTGTCGAAAGAAGTGTTTATTCTTCTTTTTGGTGGACTCACACACGGGATTTGTCAGAGAAGCAAAAAAATCTTGTGTGGAGGAAGCACAAATATAATTCCTTCTTTGACAAATAAGGTGTTTTGAGGGAATCGAAATTAGTTTTCCCAAGACTACTTTTTCCCTACTTCCAAATCTCAGGTAAGAGTAAGCACACTATATAAGATTAGGAGACCGAAAGAAAAAAAGAAAAAGGAAAATTAATCGATTAAGAATTGAGGCCTGTTAAAAGCCCATTTTCATCCATTTAATAGGGACTGTCGCTGAAAAAGGGGGCCATTTTTTTATAATAAATTGACTTTCAGGACAAAAACTCAAAATAATGTCAACGATTACTTTCAATTAAAGAATAAAATCCCGAGATTTGCACCGCTTTTAAAAGCACTGAAATAATATTCATAACTTATTATAAACCAAACAATAACAATGAGAAAAGCTGATTTGGTTACAGCAATTTCAGAAAAAACCGGAGTACCTAAGGTAGATGTACTTGTGGCATTAGAAACCTTCTTCAAAGAAGT
>CALLVY010000521.1 GCA_938015925.1 uncultured Saprospiraceae bacterium | reverse complement strand
GTCTGTCTGAGAGGTCACAGTACTCGCCCAAAAAGAAGACCAGTCTGGATCATTGGCGGTCATGACCTGACCGAGTACGCGAGGATTGTTATAAGTATTTTGAAAAGTTCGACCTTCTCTTTGCCAATTACTATTTTCTGCTGTAAGACTTGAGGTCGCCCTAACGGCTTCCATTTTCACTCCATGATCTGCCAAATTATAAACCCCTTCTTCTACCACCACATAGTCGATGGTATAGCCGCTTAGACTTTGATTGGAAGGATTCTGTACTTTCAGTTGAAAAGAATTGGCTCCAGCATTCCGCACTCTTGCAACAGCAGGTGCTTCTGAATTACTACTCAATCTTACGGTGGCAACGACCACTGGAGAAACATAAGTTTTTGACAAATTGATCGTCTGCCAATTACTACTAATTCCTGTAGCTACCGCTGCTTCTGCCACTAAAGTACTCGTTGGTGTTTCAACGAAAGGAGAAAGGTAAGTACCCGGGATTGGTCTTTCCAAAGTATTATTTGGCAAACGCCATCCTACGGCTAAATTGTCTCCACCTGCTGCTTCTTTCATCAAAGCTTCGATGTAGTACTGTTCATCTTTTTGTAAAAACACAGGACTCGATTGTTGCTCCGGAAATTTATCCCACTCTCGGGGATTGGTCCAACCAGGAACAGAAGCAATCAAGGATTTATTTGTGGGATCATCATTGCTACTCAACCAAAGCTCTCCATTGTCATCACTCGAAATCCAAAAGGTATAAGTTCCTGTTTGCGGTGCACAAAAATAACCTCTGACTCTTACGCCATAATCTTCTGCTGTATTGACAGGAATTTCGAAAATATTGAGATTACTGGTAGCATCCGGCGGAGTACTGAGCGGAATATCGGCAACCGTAAGTCCGGTAATATTTGTCCAAGTTTCTTGAGTGATCAATCCTGATGCAACACAAGAAGGCGGAGCACCTTGATTGACTTCAAAACTTTGCTCTACGGGTAAGGCAGGCGCAAAAGAACCATTACCAGATTGGATGGCTCGAAGTACGACTGTTCCAGGGATGCCTTGCAAGCTTACAACTCCATTGGTAATGCTGGCAGGACCTGCAACAACAAAAATAGAAACGGGTAAGCCAGAGCTAGCACTTGCACTAACATTAAAATCTGGATCGTTCACCAATTTATCCGATAAACCAGAAAAGTTTATACTTTGATTTGTTCCAGTACAAGTAGGATAAATATCTTTAAAATACTCATCTGACAAGCCTGCTGCATCGGTCACCTTTAAAGTCACTCGATACCAATAGGTCGCTCCGTCGCAGCCGATCGGCGATAATACCGTAGACGTCGAAGGGCTATTATCTACTGGCTCTGAATGATTGTGATTATTGTGATAAAGTGCGGTCGTCCATTCCCAGGTGAGTTGACTACTACTATGCTCTGCATCATTGACGACAGCCGTGAGGTTTAAGTTAGTCGACGTATTGGGATTAAAAGTATTGACATTATCGAGGCTGGTAGACAGGATATTGGGTGGTGTATTATTGAGGGAAATAGTGGTAGTACTTTGTCCGGTGTTTCCTTCATTATCTGTGACGATCAGTGTGACGGTGTATCCGGTTGGATTGTTATTTCCAGCATTAAAAGTATGACTTGGGTTAGCCGAGGTACTGCTGCTTCCATCTCCAAAATTCCAGTTGTAGGATAAACTTTGATACTCTGGATCGAAAGATTGATCGCCGGTGAACTGAACCGTCATTGGGCTTGGGCCATAATCTTGATCGCTTAGAATTTTGGCAATAGGATCTTGGTTTCCGGTGACGTTATAAATGACTCTGCGAATTTGATTCGGATAGCGGACATAGAAGAGGCCATCATAATTGTGATCCGAAGCGAGGAATACAATGGGACCTCCATTGCTGATAAAGTTTTCAATTTTAGTTGGATTATGATTGGCATCGAAAGAGAAATGTCGAATCCAATCTGCGCCATAATCTGCATGAAAATAAGTATCGTGGTATTCTGCCGGAAAATCATGTCCTTGATAAAAGACACCTCCGGTTGAAGCATTTCCTTGAAAGCTTGGACCGGGAACTTGTGCGGAACCTACATTCACAATAGAACCATTTACATAAGCTCTAGGCGTACCTGTTCTCCAATCTACTTTTGGTAATTCGTGAGTAGCAGGATTGTAATTAGAATTATTATACCCCGGCTGATAAGTCATTCCTTCATATTTGGGCCAACCAAAATTCAGTCCTCCAGTGTGGATGATATTCAATTCTTCTCTATTTCCCCAACCCACATCACCAAAATAAAAAACGCCAGGATCACCATCCGCTTCGAAGTGACTTCCGGTATTAGGTTGCTTACAAATTCGATAAGGGTTTCTTACTCCAAGCGCCCAGGTTCTGGATTGTGCAGAGCGCGGAGCGCTGCTTTGATAGAAAGGATTACTGGGAACGCCATTGCCTGTTTCTGGATCAATTCTGAGGATTTTTCCATTGTGGGAATCTAATTTTTGACAACGGTAAGCGCCTACATTTTCATCGGGGCGAATAATGCCGTCTGCCAATCCTTGTGCATAATAAGTTTCTCCAGCAGAACCTTGATCTACAGAAGTATAACTCGCACCATCACCAGCACTGGCGATGAGAGTTCCATCTTCTCCAAAAACCAATCCTCCAATACCATGAGATTCATGCAAACTTGGAATTCCGGTTTCTTTGGTCTCTCCTACCAAAACATTTCGGCTACTATAATCTGCGGTAGAAAATCCATTGCTGGCTTGAGCGGTATATCTGGTAATTCGACCAATGGTCGCATTAAAATATTCATTGGTGTTGGGGTTGTAATTCCCGGTCCCAAAATAAAGCAAATGATGACGATCTACAGTGTATTGCAAATAGAAGTGTCCATTGGTTAAAAAATTGGGATCCAGGACAAAACCAACCAGTCCGAAATCTCGCCAATCTCCTACTTCCTCGCTAATGTCGATCAGCGGTGTATTAAGCTTTACCCCATTCTCTACAATCCAAACCCTTCCGGCTTTTTCAAAAACATAAATGCGGCCATTGTCATCGAAAGTCATACCCACCACATTGGTCCAGCCATCCAGGAAAAGCTGATCGGAGAATCCAGCGGGTTGGGCAAAAGCTGTGGAGGAAAACAGGAATGCCAGGCAAAAGATCAAGGCCTTGCCGAGTGGAGGAAAAGTTCTTTTGTTCATTATTTTTGTAAGCTTATACATCATCATGCTGAGGGAATTTTGATCAATGATTTTTGGTTAATGTCTTGTATATCAATTTTTCTAAAAACTATTTTTCTGAAATTAGAAATTGCTAAACAGATAGGCTCTTTTCCTATTGAAGTAGTTTTAGCATACTTCAACAAAAAGGTCTATTGTATCCACAATCTGGATAAAAGGTTCAGTTTTTAGGACGGATTACGATATGGTGGTGAGGGTTTTTTCTTTGTAAGATCGCATTATTCACTCACCGGATAAACGCTTAGAAATCGGTTTTAATACCAAAATCAAGAGCCATTAATTATCTTCAAAAATCGGGGGAAAGGTTGTTGTAAGTAAGTGGGGAGATGCAGAAACATCAATTTGCTACCGCAATCTATGCAAATTTAAGGGGATTTGCTATGTTTGAAAAGAAAATCTGCTCTAAAAAAAACCTAATTCAGGGATAAGTTAAAGAGATCGTTCTCCTTTCTGACGAGCCCGGCTCGCCTCCCAAGTACTCCATTTTGTACTAAAAAAATCAAAACCGAAGCACTTCCTCTACATTGGCCAATAAAGCTTTCCTGTTTTTTTTCAAAAAATCCATAATCCGACCGGCTTCCTTCAAGCTAACATCAGGGTCGGTTGGAAGATTGAGTAAATGCTGGCTAATTTTTTCGGCAATGGGACAGGTCCCTTTTTTATAAGCCCAGGTATCCCAATTTTCAGCAATGGGATGAATCGGACTAGAAAGCCATTCTCCCAAGCGGATATTATCCTTGCTTGCCAGGTCTAAAAAATGCTGGCGATCCTTCACAAAGAATGGGTACTTGAGAAAAATATGCTGCGCGTAGTCGGGCTCAAAGACCGGAGCTAAGCCTATATTATGGCAGGCAGAACGATAATAATTGGCCAAGCGTCTGCGATGCTTTAAGTTTTCAGAAAATACACGCAACTGCCGAATACCTTCTTTGGCTTGTACTTTAGAACTGCCCATCCAATAATTAGGAGGCTTTTGAATTCCGGCCAACTCTTCTCCCGCCGAAGATCCACTGATGATATTTCGCTTACTCAACCAACGGTAAGTCTTTACCGCAGGCCAATATAAACCAGTATAATCCATCATTTTTCGCAATCGCATTTGTAGGGCGAGCATGGAAGATTTTGCAGTGCTGGGTTTTTCCAGCGTATTTTCCAGCTCCAATAATTGTTGAGCCAAAGCATTTTCCCGAGCAATGACAAAACCACCAATTCCCGTGGAATAAGGTTTGTTCCATTGGGTAGAAAAGAAGGCGGCATCACCAAGCCAACCAGCCAATTGGCTTTTATAAGAACTACCAAATCCATGCGTATTGTCTTCAATGATTTTCAAATCATGTCGACGAGCAATGCCTTGTATGGCATCAAAATCGGGAGAAAGACCGAAGGTGTTTTGGATAATGATCGCTTTGGTTTTGGGGCTTATCAGCGACTCTATTTTAGAAGTATCCATATTAAAGGTAGCTGGATCAATATCGACGTAGAGGGGTTGAGCTCCCCGATAAAGGATGGCATTGGGAACCACGACACAGGTATAACCAGGAATAATGACTTCATCTCCTGCTCCAATACCCATTGCTTCCAGGATCGCAAAGAGCCCTACCCGTCCTTTCCAGTAAAGCGAAATATGCTTAGGATCAAGATTTACATAGTCGCCTATGGCTTTTTTGTATTTGGATAATGGATTCAATCGTATGCAATTTTGTGTCTAAAAAGAGCCTTAAAAAAATGGATCTGCTCAAAAAAAATAAATTAATTGGTCTTGATTTACAGGAAAAACATTTCTAAAACGTTAAGAATATGTTAAATTCTTTATATTTCCATAAAAAAGGAACCCTATTTCTCTTAAAATCCGTTTCAGGGTGGAAAAATGGTTTACCTTTGCGGCGAAATTACGAATAAGGAACTATTCTTTTAGTTTCTCGTAAAAAGAAGCAACATATCAAAAGAACAGAAAAAAGAAAAAGCCCTAATAAACCGTTTTAAAGCAAACCCATGAACAAACTAATTAGATTGTTGCCTTTGGCAGCAAGTTTTCTATTCCTGTCTGCTTGTCATTTATCCAATGACCATAACTTATCCAAAGAAATAAGTCCGGCTGAAGTATCAGAACAACTATTGGGTAGCTCCCTGGAGCTGCGTCGTAATGGTAAAGTTCAGAATACTCCTGAGTTGACCAATACTTATAATGCAGATTTATTTCGGACTACTGATGTTCTTCCAGAAATGGGAGTAGAATTGATTGGTGGTTTGGAAAACCAAAGACGTTTACTCGAAAAGCGACGTAAAAAAAGTACTTATAAAGCTGGCAATTTGACCATCGAGCGAGAACAAATGATGGAAACCGTAGCCCTTTTGCAAAAGGCGGCTAGTGATCCAACGTTTAATTTTGCCAATCACCTCAATGCTTATCAATTAGCTGGAAAGGATCAAAAAGGCAATGTCAATTTCACTGGTTATTTTACTCCGGTCATCAAAGTAAGAGCACAAAAAGATAGCCAATACAAATACCCACTATATACCAGACCATTGGATTGGGTTGGAGAAATGCCTACCCGAGCAGAGATTGATGGAGCTGAAGTATTATCTGGAATGGGTCTTGAACTAGCCTATGCCAGCAATCCTGTGGATGTTTACTTTATGCAAGTTCAAGGATCTGGAATTGTAGAATACCCTGATGGCAAACAAGTTTTGTTTTCTAATAATGGTCAGAATGGCCATCGCTATAGAAGTATTGGTCGGTATATGATTGAAAATGGATTTACGACTCCTCAGTATGTTTCGATCAATAGTATCCGTAAGATCTTAGGAGAGCATCCTGAATGGATGGAGGAAGTTTTGTACAGCAATCCTTCTTATGTTTTCTTTCGGCCACTAAAAGCCAGACCAAGCGGAGCGGGCCAGGTGCCCCTTACGCCAGGTTATTCGATTGCAGTCGATCCCAAATACATTCCAGTTGGAAGCTGTTTATTGGCGGCGGTACCAATACATGATAAGAAAGGTAATTTCACACACCATGAGTATAGAGTTTTACTCGCACAGGATACCGGTGGTGCCATCAATGGCCCGGGGCATGTAGATTTGTATACCGGAATTGGCAAACAAGCGAAGCGAGATGCAGGTTTTACTCATCATTATGGTGGCTTGTGGCTCTTACTACCGAAAGAGCAATTGGCCTTGATGCCATAACTAATTTTTT
>CALLVY010000520.1 GCA_938015925.1 uncultured Saprospiraceae bacterium | reverse complement strand
GGGGGAGATATTGATACTAAATCAAAAAGGGTTCCAGTTTGAAAAAAGAGCAGTAAAAAAAATATTTTTTTTGCTTTGGGAAAGCTGAAAAGCTTATGTCTAAAGGGATTTTAGCGAAGATAAAAAGAACGGAATATTTTTAAAAAAAAGTAGAATTAAGGCATTTGAATTCTTATAAATACTGGCATTTGATCTTAATCAAAACCAAATGCAATCGCCAGAGATTATTATTAAGACTACAAGCAAGAGAATAGAGAAGAATACATCGATTACTTTTTGGGTGGAGTTTCTCCCATTGCCTTGCGCATAATGTCTGTCAAAATCTTACGCTGTTCAGGATTACAAAGATCTTTTATTTTCTCAAAATGATTGATGGCATTTAGTTCCCGTTCTTTGGTTAGCTTTCCAATCTGATCTGCCAAGGTTTTTGCTTCCAGTAAACTACTTTCATCATTTCCAGTCATCCCGTCCATCATTTTTATGCGCAATTTATGAATGCTGCGGTGTAGCTCATCTTGCTCTGAACGATGGCGGCTAAGCATCGTGTCCAAGGTTGCTAATTGCTGATCATCAAATGGAATGTCTTTTTTTATTTGATGAATAAGTCTGTGGTGTTTTTTTTGGTGAGGTGGCCCTTTGGGACGACCCAACCAGAGTGCCGTTAAGCAGAGGATATTTAAAACTAAAAGTACGCCGATCAGCCATTTGGCAGAGTTGGGATATTTTGTAAAAGTGGACATGGAGACTAATTTGAGTATTCGTACCAAGCATCGACTTCCGGCGAAGGAAAAATGAGCTCCGTTAATACATTATTTTCTGTACTGTTGAAAATGGGCAATGTTTTGAATAAGATAAAAGAGTTGAGTACGAGCATCACCAAAACTAGGGCGGGTAACAAAGGGCTAGGATTCAAAGAGGTTTGAGGACTCGTCGGTTCTTCTTGTAAACGCGCTTGAATGCGAGTTAGTAAGTACGGATTGCCCGTTACTCTTTGGATATGGTCTGGAACTTGCAGCGTCTCATTGACCGCTGCTTTTATTTTTGTTTCTTTTGAATCCATTCTCAAATAATGTTTTTTCTGTAATAAACTTCCAATTTCTTTTGTAGGTTTTTCTTTGCTCTGAACATCAAAGATTCTACGGAAGATACGCTTAATTCCATGATGGCTCCTATTTCTTTATAACTCAAGCCCTCTAATCGATGTAAGGTAAAGGCAATTCTTTGGTTTTCCGATAAGCTTTCTATATGTTGAAAAAGCACTTGCGCCCTTTCTTTATTTTCCAGCAAAATTCCCGGATGATCAATTTGTTTATTGCTCAAGCGATCTACCTGTTCATCCAGGCCGATTAAGGATTGGAAAAAAGCCACTCTTTTCTGCCGCTTTCGATAACGCAATTCTTGCAAACATTCCCGAACCGTCACCTGATAAATCCAGGTAGATAATTTGGCTTCGCCCCGAAACTGATGGACACTGCGAAAAATATTTACAAAAACTTCCTGCACCAAATCTTCCGCATCCTGCTGCTGAGGTACAAAGCCCAAGCAAGTATTAAGAACCTTTTTCTGAAAGGTATCCACGAGGTATTGAAAAGCAGACTCTTTGCCTTCTTTCAATCCCTGGATGATTTGTTTTTCGTTCAATTGTGCCTTCAAATTGATTACTAATCCAATATTTTTATCTAGTAATGATGCTACAATAATAGTATTTTTTAAAGGATTAATAAAAGTGCTGTTTTGAAGTTCCTGTTTGGCGCGAAAACTCTGAAGGCTAAGCGGCAATCTATTTGAACCATTGCAAAGTAGCCGGATGTTCTCTTTAGAAGACAAATAGAAAAAAAACTTGTGCTTCCCACTATTATTTTTTTCGAAGCACTTTTTATTTTCCGTATCTTCCGGCTCTTAAAACACAATCACATGCGTAACGAGTTTATCGGATTTACCATACTTTCTGTCTTAATCCTTGCAGGGCTGGCTCATTTTCTATGGCCTTCCTTCTGGTGGGGCTTTTTAATTCTTGCTCCTTTATTGCTTTTAGGTTGGTATGATATGCTTCAATCTCGACATGCCATAATGCGCAACTTTCCCATCTTGGGGCGTGGTCGTTATTTGATGGAAGACCTTCGACCAAAGCTTTATCAATACTTTATCGAATCAGATACCAACGGAAGACCCATTAGCCGGATTTTTCGAAACATCGTTTACCAAAGAGCCAAGAAAGAACTCGACACTACGCCTTTTGGTACCCAACTAGAATTGTACGAAGAAGGCTATGAATGGATGAATCACTCTATCGGAGCCATTGATCCGCATGGGATAAACGAACACCCCCGAACCCGAGTTGGTACCGCTGCTTGCCAACAACCATACGAATTAAGTGTGTATAATATTTCTGCGATGAGTTTTGGTTCGCTGAGTAGTGCTGCGGTAGAAGCAATGAATGGTGGTGCAAAAATTGGAGGATTTGCGCAAAATACAGGCGAGGGAGGAATCAGTCCTTATCATCTTGCACAAGGCGGAGATTTGATCTACCAAATCGGAACAGGGTATTTTGGTTGTCGGTCAAAGGACGGAAATTTTGATCCAGAATTGTTTAAAGAACGCGGTGCAGAACCGAGTGTAAAAATGATTGAACTCAAACTGTCTCAAGGTGCCAAGCCTGGACATGGTGGGATATTACCCGCGCGAAAAAATACACCCGAGATCGCAAAAATCAGAGGTATTGAACCAGGAGCTGATGTCAACTCTCCGCCTTTTCATAAAGCCTTCTCTACTCCTAAAGGCTTATTGAAAGTGATCCAGCAAATGCAAAAATTATCAAATGGCAAACCCGTAGGATTCAAACTTTGCGTCGGTCATTATTCAGAGGTTTTTGCGATCTGCAAAGCGATTATTGAAACGGGAATAAAACCAGATTTTATTGCAGTAGATGGTGGCGAGGGAGGCACTGGAGCAGCACCTTTGGAATTTTCCAACTCCGTAGGAATGCCTTTTAAAGATGGGGTGAGTTTTGTGTATGATGCTCTATTGGGTTTTGGTTTGAAAGAGGATATAAAAATTATTGCTTCTGGAAAAATCATCACGGGCTTTCATGTTTTTAGAGCTTTGGCACTTGGGGCAGATGCCTGCTATACGGCTCGTGCGATGATGTTGGCCGTGGGATGTATCCAAGCTTTGGAATGCAATAAAAATACTTGCCCAACAGGTGTAGCCACACAAGATCCTGAATTGATTAGTGGATTAATGGTAGGAGATAAAAAGGAAAGAGTGGCAAACTTTCACCAGGAGACCGTAAAGAGCTTTGTAGAGTTATTAGCTGCTGCAGGATTGCGAGAAGCATCGGAAATTACGCGAGCTCATATTTTCCGTAGAGTAAGTATGATTGAAACCAAACGCTACGATGAAATTTTTCCGTACCTAGAAAAAGGTTGTTTGTTAAAAGAGGAAACTGTTCCTGCAAAATATAAACGCGATTGGGATTTGGCTAGTGCGGAGCGTTTTTAAAAGGACTG
>CALLVY010000519.1 GCA_938015925.1 uncultured Saprospiraceae bacterium | reverse complement strand
AATATAAGTGCAGGAGGGCCCGCCAATGAAAATGATTGCCTGATAAACTTCCCTAACTTTCCTTATGTGATTACCTTTTCTGTCAACGGAGCTCCTCCAATACATACGCATACCGGAAGCATCCCAGGAAGCACCATTCTTGTTTTTATCGACGAATTAATTTCCATCCCTGGTGGTATTATCCTGGGCCCCAATGATGAACTGACGGTACGAATAGATGGAGCAGCAACGACTACTGATTGCGATTTATTCGAATTGAGTGGCTTAAGTGTTGGTGGCTGTTGCAGCAATCCTTGCCCTGATAATTGGGTAGATCTTGGCCCAGACCAAAGTATTTGCTCCGGGGAGGAAGTGACTTTAAATGCCACGATCAATACACATGGAACGATAAACCGCAGTGTAGATCGTAAAAAGGATGACGCCGAAGAAAATACAGCAGATGGAGCAGTCAATCGCTACAGTTCTGATTTGGAAATGGTGTATCACGAAGGAGATATTCAACTCGTGGGTATTCGATTCAATCAAATAAACATTCCTCAAGGAGCCCTAATTACCAGTGCTTCCATTCAGTTTACTGCTGATGAAGCAGATGCTGAATCGACCAATTTAATTATCCATGGAGAGGATACGGGTAATGCTTTGGAATATGAAGATGAAGATTTTAATATCAGTGACCGGGCTAGCACTGGTGCAAGTGTTGCCTGGACGCCGGGCCCTTGGGCCGTTGGAGATGCAGGTGGAGATCAACGAACTCCTGATCTCTTAAGTATCGTTCAGGAGATCGTCGATAAATCCAATTGGGATTATGGTCACAGCATGGCTTTTATGATTAGCGGAAGTGGAAAGAGAGTGGCCGAATCGACAAGTGGTTCCTATGAAGATGCGCCGCAATTGACGATCGAATATGAATGGAATAGCACTGGCCCTTACACTTACATCTGGAGTACTGGAGCGACTACGGAAAGCATAAGCGTTAATCCTATTGGCACATCTGTTTATTCCGTTACCGTAACGGATGGGAATGGCTGTACGGCTACCGACGAAGTGACCATTAGCCTTGGTGAATCCTGCTGCAATGGCTTTGACCTTGTCGTGGAATGTACAGGAGATAAAGCAGCACTCAGTATTTTTCAAAATGGTATTTTGCTAGACCCTACCTTCTATGCGATAGATTGGGGAATAGGAGGTGTTGTATCTTCTCCTAATGTCAACCCCTTAACGGTAAACAATGTAGCTGGGAGTACTTACGACATAACGATTTCTCAAAAAGAGCAAGATCTTTGCAATTGGAATGGTGTGATTAGTTGCGACAAGGGAAAAATAGGTATTTCAAAGATCCATCCGAATCCTTCTCTAACTGGGGATCAGCTATACTTATCCTCTACTGATCAGCGATTTCTGGATCAGGAAGTAAGTCTTCTTGTTACGAATGAAATAGGACAGACGGTGCATAATCAAAAAATAAGACTACGTGAAAAAACACCCTTGCCTAAGTTGCAGCCAGGTGTTTACTTAATGCATATTTTGAACAAGCGTACCGGGGAGCGAGAAGCGATATCATTTTATGTAGAATCAATGTAGCATATAAATTGATCCTCTTAATCAAGATGATCTTTATAGAAGTCCTCCCGAATTCTGGATAAACTAGAATTCGGGATTTCTTTTTTTGGGTTGACTCGCACAAGGGATTTAGTTCATTTCGATACCACTTACTTAGAGGTCCCCTAAGTCTGACCAAATGAGCCCCTATAACACGCTAATACTGAAAATGGAGCGTTTATTCCCTCGTCAGTTTAATTTTCAATACCACCATCCTTACCGTTTATAGGCGAATACCCTCCATTCAAAGAAACTTATTCCTTATTTGAAAAAAAAGACTTTCCTTTGTGGATCAATTTCTTTTAAGAAAATATTAAAAGAGAAAAAAGTCAAATAATGAAATACGTATTCACCTTAATCCTTATTATCGCCACCCATTTTCTATTTGCTCAAAACCAAAGAATAGAAATCAAAGGGCAGGTAGTGGAAAATAGTAACCAAGAACCCATTGAGTTTGCGACAGTAATGTTGGTAGACGAAATTTCTAAAAAGACCCTTACTGGAACAACCACAGGAATGGATGGTGTTTTTAAATTAGCCACTGATGCGACGGGTTTTTATGTAGAAGTTAGTTTTATTGGCTTTGAAAATAAAGTGATTACTGATTTTTCGGAGACGGGCGGAGCTATTGATTTGGGGCAGATAATATTGAATGAAAATAGTCAACAACTGGAAGAGGTACTCGTTCGGGCAGAAAGGTCGCAGACGGAATTTAGGTTGGACAAACGGGTTTTTAATGTCGGAGAAGATTTGAGTAGTACGGGGGCGAGTGCTTTGGAAGTATTGAATAATGTGCCTTCGGTGAATGTCAATATTGAAGGAGAGATTAGTTTGAGAGGAAGCGCTGGGGTGCAAGTTTTAATCAATGGAAAACCGTCCGTGTTGGCGAATGAACAAGGGAATGCACTTGGAACCATCACCGCAGATATGATTGAAAAGATAGAAGTGATTACCAACCCTTCGGCCAAATACGATGCAGAAGGAACTTCTGGAATCATCAATATTGTCATTAAAAAAGAAGAACGCAAAGGCATCAATGGTTCGGCGACCATCAATACCGGGGTTCCCCACAATCATAGTTTTGGATTGAGCCTAAATCGGCGGACGGAAAAATTTAATCTCTTTAGTCAAATAGGAGTGGGCTACCGAGAACTTCCCAATGACAATGAAAACATCAATCAAGACTTGATCAAAAAGACCACGATTTTTTCGGAAGGAAGAGAATACCGAAACGAAGTTTTTTACAATTTAATCTTGGGAACCGATTATCACATTAACAAAAATAACGTCCTCACCTTATCCGGAAGTTTCGCTTATGAAATAGAAGACCAACCTTCCTTGACCAATTTTCGCTTTCAAGATGATTCCACCGGAATGATTACGCGCGAGTGGAGTCGGGAAGAAATTACGGAAGCCACTAATCCAAAATACCAATACGAATTACAATACAAAAGTAAGCTCAAAGGACATAAGGATCACAGCTTGTTGATCAGTGCTTTGGGTAATTTCTTTGGTAAAAAACAATCGTCTGAGTTTTTCAATACCTTCACCTTGGGCAATGAAAATTTGGACAACCAGCAAACCAAAAGTGAATTTCAAGAAGGAAAATACACCTTCAACGTTGACTACACCAAACCTTTTTCGGATCAATTGACTGTAGAAACGGGAGCGCAATATGTCATCAATAATGTCAGCAATGATTTTGAAGTCAAAAATGCAATCAATGGAGATTGGGTGTCGGATGAAAACCTCACCAATATTTTTGAGTACGATCAAAAAGTATTGGGCTTGTATGGAACGGGAGCTTATGAAGCGGATAGATGGGGCCTTAAATTGGGACTAAGAATGGAAGCCACCGACCTCAAAACCTTGCTGGTCAATACCCAACAATCCAATGATCAGAAGTTTACCAATTTTTTCCCAAGTCTGCATACTTCTTATAAATTGACCGAGGCCTTTTCTCTACAAGGAGGCTATTCCCGCCGAATTTTCAGACCACGACTTTGGGATTTAAATCCCTTTTTTAATATCCGGAATAACTTCTCCATAAGAACAGGGAATCCAAATTTATTACCCGAGTATACCGATTCCTATGAAGTATCCAGTATTTATATCTTGGACAAAACCTCTTTGAATTTGAGTGTTTACTATCGCTATACCACGGATGTCGTGGAACGAATTTCCACTTTTGAAAATAATGTAAATACCTTCAGTCCCGAAAACATAGGAACCAATCGAGCAACAGGAGTGGAGCTCAATGCAAAATATACCCCCAACAAAAAAATCTCTTTCAATGGCGATTTCAATTTTAATTATTTCAAACGCGAAGGGGAATTCAATACCACTTCTTTTGATTTTAATGCAGACCAATGGTCTTCTAAAATAACCTCAAAAATCAAATTCCCTTATGAAATTGACTTTGAAGTAACGGGACGATACCAATCCAGGGTGCAAACGATCCAAGGAGTCGTTTCTGAAAATTTATTTATGGATATTGGCTTGCGGAAAAAATTACTCAAAGGTCGCGGGGTGTTGAATTTTAGTGTCAGAGATGTCTTTGCTTCCAGAATCAGAGAAAGTGAAACGACCCAAGCCAATTTTTATTTATACAACCGTCGGCAGCGAGGGCGATTTATAACGCTAGGATTTAGTTATGGTTTTGGGAAGGGAGAGGCGATGGAATTTTCGGGGCGTAAAAGGCGTTAGATTTTGGATTAAAAGGGAATAGGTGAGGTCTATTAAAA